>JANNFJ010001260.1:0-2555 GCA_031379725.1 Calothrix sp. OTE_75_metabat_31 | reverse complement strand
GATTAAATGGTTTTAGCTGCGCGTGCGAATAATTGATAATTATATATTAGTACTTATCTATTAACGATGTTTCAAAAATCGCATATATGCCATACCAATTAATATTCCCATCGCTTGCATCCAGTAAGCTAGACTAAATTGGTTAACACCATTTGGGGGAATATTTAAACTACCGATACCGTAAAAAAATTGTTGAATAAACCACCAGAATAAATAATAAAAAGCAGGTATTTGTATGGGGATGAATACTACTAACAACGGCAAAACTGAATCTATTTTGACTTTGGGAAACTTGAAAATATACGCTCCTAAAATGGATGCGATCGCACCACTCCCTCCAATCAACGGTACAGTTAGATTTGGCTCATAAAATACCTGAATTACCCCCGTTAATATACCCCCAGTCAGATATAGTGCGAGAAACGTTTGATGACCGATAATTTTTTCGAGTGTATTTCCAAAAACCCATAAAAATAACATATTACCCAAGATTTGAGCAAAGCTACCATGCAGAAACATTCCTGTCAACAATCCCGTCAAACGAATTAGTACAGCAATCCAAGCTGCCATATTGCCAGATATAGCTGTTGCAACTGCATTACTGGTTCCTGCTGGTATCAAACCCCAGATGTTAATGAAATATCCTAACTCATTGCCAATTTGAAGTTTCACTTCCCATAAAAAAATAGCTATATTAAAAAATATTAAACTATACGTAACAAGGGGCTTTTTTCGCGTAAACAAAAATACATTATCAGCAACAGGAATCATAATAAATTCGGGGAGTGGGGAGTGGGAGATAAGAGTTAGGAGTAGCTTTTATATCAAAAAAAATATTCCTTCGTGCCCTACCCTGCGGGAACGCCAAGCGCGTATGTGTACTTTGTGGTTCAAAAGAAACTTATTTTTTGAACCACAAAGGACACCAAGAACACAAAGAAGAAAAAAAGCTATACATTTTAGATCGATTTTATCTACCTTGACAGGAGTAGAGTTAAAAGTTGTTAATTAATCTTTCTCCACTTCCCCCCATTTCTCTGGTTTCCTACTTCCCTTTATGAAAAGATTAAAGTTAAATTATGTCGCAAGCTGACTTAAGGTGAAGCAAATGCTAGGAAACACACTTGTTGGAAGATACCAAATTATTAGCAACCTTGGTGGTGGTGGATTTGGTGAAACCTATGTTGCTTGCGATACTCAGCTTCCTGGTACACCGCAATGCGTGGTAAAAAAGCTCAAACCTCAGTCGAATGACCCAGAAACCTTACAAACAGCTAGAAGGTTATTCGATACTGAAGCACAGGTTTTATACCAATTAGGTAATCATGAACACATCCCGCAACTTTTAGCTTACTTTGAAGAAAAGCAAGAATTTTATCTTGTCCAAGAATTTATCGAGGGTAACGACTTGGGAGACGAATTAACACCTGGGAAAATCCTGACGACTGAAGACACGATTTTACTTTTACAAGAAATTTTAGAAATCTTAGAATTTGTTCATCAAAAGAAAGTCATTCACCGCGATATCAATCCTTATAATATTCTCCGACGTAAACAAGATAATAAGTTAGTTTTAATTGATTTTGGTGCAGTTAAGCAAATTACTACAAATGTTGTAACTTCCCATGCAAAATTTACCGTATCAATTGGTACTCCTGGATACATACCAAGCGAACAAGCACAGGGAAATCCGAAGTTGAGTAGCGATATTTATGGGGTAGGAATTATTGGTATACAAGCATTGACGGGTTTATGTCCCGAACAATTCGACCATGATGTTGATACCAGTGAGATTATTTGGAGACAGCAAGCAACCGTTAGTGATGAACTCGGACAGGTTCTCGATAAGATGGTGCGGTATGATTTTCGGCAGCGTTTTACTTCTGCGACGGAAGCTTTACAAGCATTGAAAAGTATACAGAATCAGCATTCAAATACGGTTGCCTTAGCACCTGCATCTCCGTTAATTTTAGCCAATCAAAAACCCGTTCACCCAGTTAAGAAAAAGCGAATACTAGCTAAAACTTTGGCAGGGATAGCGTTAATTGGTTCGGTGGCAACTGCTTCGTTATTTATTGTCGATGCAGTTAATTCGACTAATTCGGCTGAACTTTATAAGAAAGCTAATACTCTATATGATTTACAGCGTTATAACGATGCATTAGTGACTTATGATAAAGCTGTAGAAATTCGAGACGATTATGCTGATGCTTGGAATGGAAAGGGGAAAGTATTATATGAATTAAAACGATATAAAGATGCTTTAGTTGCATATGAGAAAGCCATTCAAATTGTACCAAGATATTTAGATGCTTGGAGGGGTAGAGGATTTACATTAGGAAAGTTACAGCGGTATAGCGAAGCTGTTTTGGCATACGATAAAGCTTTAGAAATTAAAGCCGATGCAGAAATATGGAATGCTAAAGGTGAGGCATTAGGTAATTTAAAGCGTTATGATGAAGCGATTCAAGCTTATGATAAATCGATTGAATTGAAATCAGACTATTCTCAATCTTTTTATAATAAAGGGAAAATTCTCCAAAATTTAAAACGTT
>JANNFJ010001259.1:0-3521 GCA_031379725.1 Calothrix sp. OTE_75_metabat_31 | reverse complement strand
CTTAAAAACTCTGCCAAGAAATATACTCCCGGCAACCATCCAACCCCTTGAGTTGCACCAAATCCAGATAATAGTCTTTTGGATGCCGTGGGGGTAAGTATCCAAAGTTTTGGTACTGTGGATTCAAGTAAGCGAGTTTTATTTCGTTTTGCTTCTCGCTGTAGTCCACCTCTTACGTCTAATAGCTTTAACAGGCAATCGCAAATATCTTCCTTGGGTGCAGGGTTGCGAAATGGCTCAAAAATTGCCGGGTGAATCGCAAATTGCCCCAATAATCCGAGATTTTCTAAACCCGAAGTTTTCTCGCTTGCAGGGGTAAATAGAACATCAATTTCCCTAACCTCTGCTGCAACTCGGCTTGATGCTTTTACTTCGCCGTAAGATTCTAGTAATGCTTCCAGATAATCCTTAGCGAACTGGTCGTGTACAAAACGTGTCATTCAATTTTTAATGCAACCAACAATAATTTTATTAAAGTACGTTTTGGTGATTGATAAAAAAGTCTAAGTCAGTGTAGCCTAGCAGAGGTAAATATTTTTAGTATATACTATAAATGTGTTTTGAGTGGGACGATAATAAAGCCGAGTCAAATTTTTTGAAACATGGCATCCAATTTGAGGAAGCTGTAACAGTTTTTGCCGATCCCTATCTTCTATTTACAGAAGACTCTAGTCATTCTCAGGGACAAGAAAGGGAATGGGCGATTGGTGAAACCGAAGATGGCTCAATTGTTGTGGTTGTTTTTACCATGCGAGGTGAGCGAATCAGGATAATTAGTGCAAGAGAAGCAACAAAAAGGGAGTGCCAACAATATGAGTCAGGAATCTGAGTTTCCTTTTGAGAGAGCAAGAAGAGTTACACCAGAAGAGAACCAAAAATTCAGAGATGCGATCGCTCATCAGTTTGGAATTACGCCGAGAAAGCGCGGACGACCTGCAAAGGATGAAGAGGAGAAGTATGAGCCTGTTTCGATCAGATTTCATCCTAAAATTCTAGCCTGGGCGAAACAAGAGGCAGAAAAACGAGGAGTTGGCTACCAAACGGTTATTAATGAAGCACTATTGGAGCAAATTGGCTGATAGTTTTAGGTAGTGTTAGGTAGGTTGGGTGCAGCGAAGCGAAACCCAACAATCATGGTAGGTTAAAATAATGGTAATTAATGATATGGGTTGCTAGATCCCCGACTTCTTAAAGGATACCCCTGGCGAATCAGGGGTAACAACCCTCAATCATGGTCGCATATAGTCTTCTCGAATACCCAAAAGCCCGCCCTACCATTGAATGGTAGGGCTAATCGAAGCGTTCGCGTAGCGTGTCCCCTTGGGACTCAGCCTGCTGAAAGCAGGCTTTGTTCCGATTAGCCCCAGGCTTGAAGCCTGGGGCGGTCTTTCGGGTATTCGAGGGGTCTTACCCTCCATTCGCCAGTGGTATCCGCAGAAGTTGTCAGGGATCTGGGCCAATCGAGTTACATACCACAACGGCTCTTAATATAGTCGGTAGCTTCTCTAACTTTCAACGCACGGTTAGAATTACCTGCCCGAATATAGAAATATTCGTCTTGCCCATCTTTGATATAAACAGGTCGTGGAGATGGTGAGACTGTAACTCGACATACGTCTTTACCTTCGACTTGACCAAAGCTAATTTGAATACAAGTACCACAATCTTGACCGCAAGCATTGAGTAAGGAAGTCATGAGATTATTTGCATAAGTATCGCGGTTTTTGCGGTTATCGAATTTTTTATTGTAGTCGCATTCGATACCAACTATTGAGCCATCGTCATTAACACCAATGAGCAATGTACCTCCTTTCTCAACATTTAAAAAGGCAGCTACTGCTTCACTAATGCGTTTGTTGAATTTTTCTTTTTTGTTCCGAGGAATGTCCCACCATGCAGAAGCTTTGAATTCGACTAAATCTTCTCCTTTATCTATTCCTTGCTGAATTAATGCGGCGATTTCTGCGTCTGTCGCTTGTGGTGCAAGGGTGCGATAGGCTGTTAATGCATCTTGTTTGACTTGTTCTTGAACGATAGGGAAGGTAGTGAGAATGTATTCAAATTCTGATTTGGTTAAGCCGTAGAGGTGCGCTATCATTCCGTCGAGTTCAGCCCGGAGTTTTGCTCTTTCGCTTTCGTCGGTGACTCCGTTTGCATGGGAACCGAGTCCGACTTCTTGCGCTAGTTCGTCATATTCTGGGGTGGTGCAGATGAGTTTGGCAGCATGTTCGACGATTTCGTTGAAGAAGCGATCGCATTCTGTTAGACGTGGAACGGGTAACTGGTATATGTAAAACATATTAATATTGGCAGATACCTGTTGGCGCAATGCAAAATCTACACAAAAGCTATTCAGTACGGCACAAATAAATAAAGTAGATTTATTGTCTTGGCTTGGTGATGCAATATTAAGAGAGTTACCAGAAAAAACATTTGAAGGTAGAACTGTTCCAATCAAAGTCCGAGCATCTGTACTTCTTCCTATCGCACGGTAAGAGAATCTATAGCATTGATAGCCTAATATTTGATTAAAATCACTTTCATTTCTTTTAAATAAAGCTTTCCTAGCTTCCTGTTCATCGACCCAATATCTAGGTTCGGCATACGTATGGGTAAACTGATGAATCATTTTACCTTCATACAATGATAATCTATCTTTAAGCTTTGGCTTGAATAAATTTTTATCATCAGTCATGTGAAATTCACGACTTAAAGAAAGGTTCCACTTGTTATCCAATTTTTCTCCCAATAATGGGAACTTGGTCATTTTTTCCGAAATATGAAAGTCTATTTCATTTTTAAATTCAACTACCGAAAGTGAGTCAGGTGATAGACGACGCACAAGTTCAAGACTTATCGAGATACTGTCGCTGCTAGGAAATCTTTGTAATTCCTGAACATTGTGACGCATAAAAGCAGCAGGAAATTTTTCGGTAGTGCCACCTTTTTCAAAAGTTAGGACAACAAACTTAAACCGACTATCAACTCCTTCAAAAATGGTTTTACGATTTTCAAAGCAAAATAATCCATTAATTTGAGTACGAGTAAACAACATTTCGCGTAATTGTTTTGCTCCTAAGTCATTGTAGAAACTGCTAGGAATAACAATACCGCATTCACCACCGGGAGTTAATAAATTAAAACACTGCTCTAAAAATAGTTTGTAAAGGTTGATATCTGTTGTTTTAGCCTTCTTCCCATTAACAATAGAAATTTGATTAGAATATTGGCTCGCGGAACGATAATAAAGATTAGCATGAGGAAATGAACTTTTATATTGCAGCCATACATTTGCAATTTCTTTGTCTTGTAAAAGTTGGTCTTTTGTATCTTCAAAAGTATGTATATCCATTTTTTTCTTCGTTACCAAATCACTGTATTTGGCGAAGAACTCTTTACCATCTGGTTTAAAAGCTTCCCAAGGTGGATTAGTAATAATCGCATCAAATCCACCTTTTGCTAGAATATTATCAAAATGATAACCCCAATGAAAAGGCTTTAACGCTGTAATATCCTTTGCA
>JANNFJ010001253.1:0-4740 GCA_031379725.1 Calothrix sp. OTE_75_metabat_31 | reverse complement strand
CTTTTATTTAAATAAGCCTTATCTATTACTAACATTTTTTTTACGATTTAACTAAAAAAAATATAACTAAAAGTTTTTATTTACATGGATTTTAACCTTATATGTAACTTCTCTGAAAAAATAATTTTTAATCTAAATTTGTTTATTTCTTAACTTTCGTCTGCCGTTGTACTATTTAAGTATAAATGCATAATAATTTTTAAAAAGCTAGTGCATTTTAATACAAAGAATTGATTGATAAAAGCTATTTGAGTGAATTGTCGTGCATTAGCACTCTTTAATATGAAGCTGTAACGGGTACGAACCCAGTTCAATTGGGTACATCGGTGAGCATTAGCGGTAATGATACCTTGATTACTTCGGGCACTGATTTACTGGCAACACTCAAAGGCGTGCAACTACAGTCAGCTAATATCGTGTAAAAATTAGATCCCCGACTTGTTACAATACTGCTTTTGTTAAGCCTTGTAGAGACGTTAGATATAACGTCTCTACAAAGGTTTCAGGCTTTGCGATTTTCGCGCACCGAGCAGTATTGCGACTTGTTAGAGAATGTAGAGGTGCAAACAGGCTATAGGGGCACGATATATCGTGCCCCTACAATACGTGATAATAACGAAAAATGTTTATATCCTTCGCATATGCCGAATATACCGTAAGGGCACGATATATCGTGCCCTACAAAATCTCTCAGCAATTTTACGGATTTCATCTAGTTGATTGCCAGATATAACAAAGGTTAAATGATTGTCTTTGATAACGATTCTAAGACGAGTTACCCCTCTGTAATTTTTGAGCTATGAATGCTGTTCTGACTGCTGATAATTCTACCTTGTTGAATCAAATTGGCGCTGAAGTTTGCCAAACTATTGTTACTATACAAAAGCAGCAGCCAGAACTATTGCTGGAAAAGTATCGGACTTTCGATTGGGAAAGTAACCGTCATCAGTTGGGTTTGACAAACAAGCTGATTGAAGTATTAAGTCAAGTTCAAAATGCAAGTCTTATTCAGCAGCACTTGCAAAAATTTTTAAAAGCGCTATTTTCTCCCGAATCGTTTAATTCACATTTCTTAGTTGAATTATTTGAAAAAGTAGCTAAATTATACAATCCAAAATCCGATGTAAACAATGGAGTAGTTCCACTTGTTGTAACACCAGAAAATGCTAATTCGGTCAATGTAAATACAAACATTGTTATTGAAAACGAAAATGATAGAGATTCAGATACTCAAAAGCCAGATACTGGAAAACCTGAATCGAATGGAGTTGCTACGAATATTGAATTAACGCAAAAAGTTACCCCAGTCATTAATAATACGACGCAAACAGGAATTACAGTATTATTATTAGACGCAGAAAACTTACAGATAAATAGCGAAGCTGAAAAAATATTAACAACTATTTGTAATTTTCCGATTCAAGTCAAAGTTGCTTTTGCTAATTGGTGTCGCAAAGGTAAATTAGATGCCGAATTACACGAACGTGGTTATGAATTAATCCATGTTCCGTCGGGTAAAGATAACGCTGATGGGAAAATGATAACCTTTGGTTCGGTTATTCACGAGCGTTTTCCCAATGCTAAAGAGGTTTTAGTTTGCTCGTCAGATAATGTCATGACAAACCTATGCAACCTACTTCAACAGAATGGCTTAACTGTATATCGAGTTATCAAAGAAAGTAGCACCCTCACGGTATTCAATAATCAGAACAGTGAAAAATCGGTACACATGATTTTACCGACACTTGAGCATTTTTACCATCAAATCAAAGATATTCTTAAAGAAGAGGAAGCACGTAGTTCCAATCAATGGGTAAAATTATCCAAAATCTCGCAAATATTCCACCAAAAATACAGAATTGGCATCAAACAAATTATCTCGCATTACATGCCCGGTAAGACAGCTAGAGATATTTTTATTGATAAATCGGAGTTCGTTATCCATCATTTACCTGAAGATACCGAAACATATATAGCGTTATTTAAATTACCACAAATAAAGCTGTAGGATGGAGGGTTTGGGGTGTAACTAGTGGTATCATTAATTTTGGGGGGGTTGCAGCACAGGCGAGACACCTATGCTGCAACCCCGCAAAATTAATGCAATTACAATTGCCATTCAAGCGATAATATCATCTAAATAAATGCTTGGGTTGACGTGAATTTTAGACAAATTCGACAATCTGCGGAGCGATATTTTCATCAAGTAGCGGCATAAATTGGCGAATTAACCCAATTGTCACAGCAGGTAACTCTAACTGCGGTGTTAAACCTACATCTTCGATTTGCTCAAAAACGCGAATAGCTTCAGGGTTCATTTGTGCCAGACGACGACCAATCTCAGGTCCGGTGAATTGCGATTTTTTTCCCCAAATTATTGCCGCTGGTGTTTTGAGTTGTTGAATATATAGCGATAAATCGAAACTTAAATCTCCTCTTACAAACGAAAGTGCTGCATATTCACCATTTGGCTGTTGTGCTGATTTCAAATAAGCTTCGATAATTTCGGGATAGACTCGGTTGGATTGAGCAAATTGACGTTGTTCCAAGAAACTACGAATACCACCTTCTGTAGCAATACCTGTACTATAAAGTAAGCGGTCGATTATCGGGATGCTGACAATTTGAGCAAATATACTGCGAGAGTAATCTTCACCAAAATCAGCTAATCCTGCTGGTGTAGTTAGAATTAGCGATTTGAATAATTGAGGATGTGCGATCGCAACTCGAATCGCAAACGCTGCTGTCAGCGAAGAAGCAATTACCCGAACGGGTTCTTGGCAGGTCTGCTGTAAAAATTCTTTAATTATTGTTAAATAATCATCAATTTGGTAATTGCGCTGTGGATGGTCGGAAAGTCCCCATCCAATTAAATCGGGTGCAATAACCCGATATTCTGCTGCAAATGCGGGGTAAACCTTTGACCATTCGTAAGCTGATGAACCGCCTCCAAAACCATGTAGGAACACTAAATTTTCTTTGGTAGTACTAGTGCTTTTGTCCTGCCAGGGTGCTGCGGTATTAGTGTAGTAGACCATCCGACCAAGTGAGGTAATAATCGAGCGCTGCTCAAATCCTAGTGGCTGAAACATATTAAGAATAGGGAGTAGGGAGCAGGGAGTAGGGAGTAGGGAGTGAGAAGTAAAAGTTATTAATTCATACGTTTACCTTCTCTTCTACTCCTTCGACCCCTTCGACTCCCCACTATGCATAAGTTAAATTGTTACATCAACTATCTCTAGACAGATTCTAATTAAAATTTTACGTCAAGTTGCATCCGCATTTTTTGATACTTCTGTGTCTATCACAACTGCACTACTAGCTTTATATAGTGCTATTACTGAGCGATTATAGTTAATCACTATTGCTAGGGTAAGCACATAGATTATTGGTTATTTAAATAAAGCACATGTAAAATCACCAGGCTAGATGTGAAGATTCAGTGATTTTTCTCCTATTTAGCCGTAGCATCCCCGGTTGTGGGTAATATCATTTGAATGCTTATACGTGTAGCAGCTACTACTGAGGGGGCAGTCCTTCTACTATATTTTGTGGTACTCTATCAGAAATTAGTAATAGTATTAAACGACACAACATAACGAGTATTTAAACTTCTATATGTTGTTAGTAACTGTATTCATGCTTGATACTACTAGTAAGTTCATAAGCGCTCATATTTGAAAAATTACGCATTTTTACAGAATTAACAGTGTTTCCCTTGTATCTAATTAACATTCTTATTAATTTCTCGGCACAGAAACAGCGGAGGTGTCATGGTAAAACACGGTAGTCTTCAAACTAATACGTTCGTAAAATTTGAAGAGCCATTATTTGCGGCTGATAACTTCGATTTACAGGAGCAAAGGCTTGGTATAGGGGTAATTGACCCCGAACAACTAAGTCCACCGACTTGTACCTGTTTAAATTTGGAGAGTTTGAAATGTTTTGAAGCAGTAGAACATCAATATCAAGAATGGGGAATTATTTTTGATAATTGTATAGCGATACAGCCATCAAACCCGGCATTTCCAAGCCATTCAGGTTCTGTAGTGTTGATGGGAGCGCCAAAAGGCGGATTTTTGGAAGCTTCATTTACACATCCGGTGAGTACGGTGAGTGCTTATGTAACCTCTTCGCAACGGTTGGTGCTTTCAGCATACAATTGCGATCGCCAAATCATCGCGCAAACAGTATTACCAGGAGCAAATCTTGCCAACTCAGATTCGGCAGTTCCCCCGAATACAAGGCTATGCATTGAAGCTAAAGGCATATGCAGCGTTGGCTTCTGCGCGTTTGACGGGCTATTTACCGTTGATGACTTTACTTTTTGTTCTTAAGCAAACAAAAACACGAAAATTACTTAAAGAATCGCCTGCATTAATTCTCCTTCTTGGTTATTGTTGTGTAGGATAATGTCATAACTTGGCAATCCCAATTCGCGGACAAAAGCCATATATTATTAACTAGGAAATTAAGAAGGTAAACATAGTGGCACAGGCTTCGACTTCATGGCAGCAGCTAGTCAACCAGATTCCCAACTGGATGCTTCCAGTATTTAAGACGGTCACCACAAAGCAACGGAATATACAGCGGTATCGAGGACCCGGCGGGGTTTTGAGTTTCCTGACAATCGTTGTAGCGATGCTGTTGTGGAACCCGAAGCTACTATTTGCAAGCAGCATTGGCATTGGGGCAATGGTATCGGCTTACTCAATGCAAAAATGGAACTGGCAAAAGCAT
>JANNFJ010001238.1:0-14907 GCA_031379725.1 Calothrix sp. OTE_75_metabat_31 | reverse complement strand
CACATCATCCTTACCCCGAAGATGTTTTACTGGTTGTTGAAATTTCTGATTCAACATTAAGGTATGACCAAACAACAAAGTTAGGGTTGTATGCTGAAGCTGGAATTTATTATTATTGGATTGTTAATTTAAATGCTCGTCAATTAGAGTGTTATAGTCAGCCTTATCAAGATGCTCAAAGCGAATATAACTATCTTAATAAGCAAATTTATCTACCGAATCAATCAGTTTCTATACCAGGATTTGATGATGCTGTGTTAGATTTGAGTAAGATTTTTGCGGAGGTTGTATAATATTATTTTAGTTCTTTTGGTAATACGAATATATTAGGGCGCGAAGGGCAAGAAGGGCGGGGAGACCCCGCCCCTACAATTAATATATATATTAAAATTTTGGTGAGTATGAATAACTATAAAATTTTCAATTTGGGTAATTAGGAGTACGATTGAACTCTCACTTTAGATGGTTTGTTTATGGAGGAAGAATTTTATAAGATAGTCGAGTCAATCCGATGAAGTGGAACTATGAGTACTAACCTTTCTTCTCGCCTTTACCCAACTCGCATTGATATCGCTGCTGAAAAGCGATCGCAACTTGCGGTACTTTTAAATCAGTCTTTGGCTGCAACTTCAGACCTCAAAAGCCAAGCGAAACAAGCACATTGGAATGTAAAAGGTACTGACTTTTACCAGTTGCATGAATTATTTGATGAAATCGCTGGTGAATTAGAAGAATATATTGACCTGATTGCCGAACGTGTCACAGCTTTAGGTGGTTATGCTACCGGAACCGTCCGCATGGCAGCAGCTGATTCGATTCTACCCGAATTTCCTACCGATATTATTACCGGAATGGAATTTGTAACTGCATTAGCAGACCGTTTTGCACTTTATGCCAAACATTTACGGAATGCCATCGACAAAAGCGAAGAATTAGGCGATGTTGACACATCCGACCTGTATACTGAAGTTTCCCGCACTATTGACAAGCGTCTGTGGTTCCTCGAAGCACATCTCCAAGCTTCGACTACAGATACCAATGGTAATGGTAAAAGCAATGCAAGTTCTAAAACTTCAGAAAAAGAAAAAGTAGCTGCTAAAAATTAGGGTGTAGGGTGTGGGGTTTAGGGGGTATGGTTTAAAGTTAAATGTTGCAATTAACTTAATGAAAATTGGTTAAAGTTTCTTCACCTCACTAATTTACTTTTTTCGCTACAAGTTCATAGTTATCTTTAATAAATACGTTACTGATAAAGTACGTATTTTTTCTTATTTATATAGACCTATAGAAATCCGATTTGATTTTTATATACTCAAGCGATTCGCCTCGACCCCAATTTTTTCAAGCCTTTTCCAACTATTTTATATGGAGCCAATTTTAACGGAATAAATAAACCGCAATTACCTACCATTAATAGGGGCATACTTCGTTGCGGTCAAGGTACAACACAAATTTGGTTGCTAGCTTAAACTCTGAAAAGCTGCAATCATTAGTGACGAGCGCTAGCCATACCATCAACGACTCGCACAGGTCTCCTAGCCCTAGCAGGGCGGCTTTGCCAGCGGAGACTGGAAGCCTGCGGGCATTGCTTAAACGATTGGGAACAAGACACAAAAACTTACGTCAATATTTAACATTGGAATTATTGAATCTCAATCAAGAATCAATATTTGTTTATATATTTCACAATATATATTGCCCGCTTAACATATATAGCAATTCTAAATTATGTGCGATGACCGTATGTTTATACTTTGTAGTATCACCTATAAAAAACAAAGAATATTGATGTTTTAATCAACCGATCTTCATGATTTATAATTTCGATAACAATTTTAATTGTTATTCATGATTTGTTAATGAATTTACCAAAATATATTTGAATTTAGCTTTATTTCCGAAATTTTAACTAACAAAAATGTAGTTAATTCTATCAGCTAATATATTTACATAACTTCTAAAAACTTAATAGATTATGAAATTACTCAAGTATTTAAATGTTACTTTAACGGCTTTGATGTTGCTTGCCCCAATCGCATCTATTACACCTGCACTACAACCCAATATTAAGCAACCAGTAAAACAAGTTTCTATTGCAGCACCTCAAAAAATTATCGATGCAGCAATGCGTAACGCACGTTCAAATTGGGGATTAGGTGAAAATGCTGGAAAAATCATTAAAACTGAGCGAGGACAATCGCCGTCCGATTGCGGGAATATTCCCCTAGCACTTTGCGATGTAGCAGTATCATGGGGGTGGAATCTGACAATCGCTGATGGAAATAAGTACTGGCATTACTTTGTGGCAAACTCTGGAGAACGAGTAGTTTTGCTTGGAAGAAGCCCGCAGAATTTAACTAATGTATCGATATCAAAAACTGTAACGTATAATATCCTCAACATGGCATCTAAACATTTGGAACTACCCAAAAACGTATTGCTTATCAAACAAGTCCAGTCTCAAACCTGGAAAAATATTTGTTTAGAATTTACCTTACCTTACGTTAGATGCCGTACCGATGATAATCAACTGGGTTGGCGAGTAGTCATTGAAGATAAACCGGGTAAACAATATGTCTACTTAGCTTCCCAAAAAGGTGAAGTTCGTAAGGAAACTACAAAGACAATGGCGACTCGTAACGATTTAATGCCTAATTCTTGGGCATTAAACATCATCAAAACTGCTAGCAAACGGTTTAAAATCCCAAGCGATCGCGTTTATATCTTAAGTGCGGAACAAAAATATGACTCAAATCGGGGAAATTACTTTTGGAACGTAGCTGTTGATGTTAAACAAAATAGTTTAGTAACATACGAACTGGATATAACAGGTAATATTAATAAACAACCATAATCTGTTTTTAGGTACTTTGGCAAGTTGATATTTTCCATTTGTTTATAAGCAAGTAATTATAGTACTTGTGAGTACGGTCATGGACGAGGATGTTGAATCGTAGGAGTAGGTTTTTTGTAAAAGGAATTGGTGCTGCTTTGTACGTTTAGTTTTAACGTAAAGTTATACCGTGGACTTTGGTTTAGGTAACCCTTGATTTTTAGAAGCGGTATCTTGTCGGGCAACCATTATGGTTTCAATCTTTCAAAAAAAAATAAATGCCTGTCTAATTTAAGAGCGTTTAAGAGCGTGTGCATCGCAACTACAAGCCTAATTGATAACGCAAATCATTATCATATTGACCATCTTGCCAATTTTGTGCGGATTTAACTTGCCATACAGTTAAATTTTTTGCTCCTTGGAATTTCGCACCTCGTAAATTTGCACCTGTAAAGTTCGCTCCTTTTAAATTTGTCCATCGCAAATCGGCATCACCCAAATAAGCTTCGCTCAGATTTGCTCGCAATAAATACGCACTACTCAAATGAACCTTACCTAGATTCGCTTTTTGCAAATTTGCTTCATAAAGGTAAGCACCCATCATTTCTGCTTCGTACAAATTTGCCCCGCTTAAATCAGCCGAAATTAAGTTAGCTGCAATCAAATTTCCAAAAGCAAAATTAGCACGATTCAAAGAAGCACTACCCAAATCGGCATCGCGTAAATGAGCATTTCTCAAAGTAGCCCCAATCAAGTTAGCATTTTGTAAAGTAGCACCTTCCAGATTTGCTTCGCTCAAGTCAGCACCGATTAAATTCGCATCGCTAAAATTTGCCCTCATTAATAGTCCACCACTCAAATTTGCAAGGGTCAAATTAGCAGCTTGAAGATTAGCTTCAATCAATTCGACTTGATGGAGATTTGCACTACTCAAATCAGCATTGGTCAGATTTGCTTCCATTAATAAAGCATTACCCAAATCTGCCTTACTCAAATTTACTCCTTCAAGATTCGCACCTCTCAAATTGTTACGAAAGAGGTTTGCGACACTCAAATCGATTTGAATTTGCGGATTTTGTTCTCTCCACTCCATCCAGGTCACCGCACCCAGTCTAAGTAAAGCCAAATGCTCGAAATTAGCCATGTCCGTCCCCTTACTCCTTCCGACCATCCAAAATATTTACCCGACCGGGTACATTTTCAATCGCAGTCTTAGCACCTGCTGCACCTGCAAGAATATCGCGTTCGTGTCCACCTAAATAAAGCCGTCCAAAACTGCCCACTGCTTGTACCTCCAGGATATTTATCGAAGCTGCCTTTTCGGCTTCATTCGCAGCAAGTGCAGCATAAGCGGCTGGTTCAACTTCTAGTACATACAATGTTTGTCCCGCTAAGAGTAATTGTCCCCGACGGGTACGATTAATTAGTTGGGTTTGGTAAGCGTCAATATTGCGGATAATTTGACTGGAAATTACACGCGGTTTCAGACATTCATCCCTTTTAACTCCTAGCATTTCCAAAATCGCTTGTCCAGCCGCTCGCGTTTCTCCTTGGGAGCTAGAATGTATCTCCAGTAAACCATACAGCCGTTCTACTACCTGCACTCCCGGACGCACGGAAGCCGATTTAAGCGCGACATCAGTAATTTTATTAATTTCAATCCCAGGAGAGATTTCAATCCACAGTGAGGCATCTCCTGGTAATGGTAAGAAACCTTGAGCGACAGTTCCTATATATGCTGCGTGTTGAGGTTGCAAGCTATCGAGAAATACGAAGCTGCGTAGTTCAATTCCCAAGGTTTCGCTCTCCGGTCATGTGGGTCAAATGTATGTACCTTCAAAATAAAAGTGTACCCTGAAACCGCCATCAGGCTGAATAATTTAAAAGGTGTAGCGCAAATAGTCCAAGTAGATCCCGATTTATTAGAGAATACTATTGGCAAATCATGTATTATACCTCATTAAATGATTTTTCGTTATCGACAGGATGTAGGGGCACGATATATCGTGCCCCTACAGCATGTTCGGCTCCTCTAAGGGGTTTTACCTCCGACCCGATCAAAAAGGATAGAACAACAAATTGTGATTTTATTTATATAGGTAGAATTTACTGCACTTTTATACAAACTTTGTATAACACTTGCGCTACCATGTCTCCTAATTGCCTTCATGCGATAACAAGGGGAGTATTTAGGTCAACATAAACATGAAACAAGAAATCAAAACCCAGGATACCCGGAATCTGACTACGATACCAACCCTGCGGGTTCCCCAGAGGGGTACGAAGATGGTTGCCAAGGGCATCGCAAATCAATTTACCCTCCAAGGAATGGTCACAAATGTTCAACCATTTGGTAGTGGTAATATTAATGACACCTTCCTGGTAACAACCGACTCCCCATCGCACTTTATTCTGCAACGTATCAATACCCAGGTTTTCCCCCAGCCTCAACTTGTTATGCAAAATATGCGTGTTCTTACCGAACACGTTCATAATCGACTACAACTAACTCCCCTAGACCGTCGCTGGGAAGTACCCCGCGTTTTATTAACAAAAAATGGTCAAGACCATTGTACAGATAACGATGGGTCATTTTGGCGGGCAATTAGCTTTATTGAAAGTTCCCAATCTTTCGATAGGATGGAAAACACCGAATGTGCCAAAGAAATCGGCTATGCTTTGGGCATGTTCCATAATTTAATCGGCGATTTACCCCCCACACAACTCGCTGATACCCTCGAAGGATTCCACATTACCCCGCTTTACCTTCAACATTACGAAACAGTCTTAGCTTCGTATCGTAGCGATAATCTATCGAGCGAAGTTAGATATGGTTTAGAATTTGTACGCGATCGCGCATCCTGGGCACATGTCCTCGAAGATGCTAAAGCTCAAGGTCAGCTACCTCTACGCTTGATGCATGGCGACCCAAAAATCAATAACGTGATGTTTGATACTGGTACTAATAAAGCCGTCAGCATGATTGACCTCGATACAGTCAAGCCAGGATTGATACATTACGACCTGGGCGACTGTTTGCGGTCGGGTTGCAACCCTGCCGGAGAAGAAACTGAAGATTGGCAAAACGTTAATTTTGACACTAGTATTTGCGAAAGTATTTTACAGGGTTATTTATCTGTAGCAAAAGCGTTCCTAACAGAGAATGATTATGCATATATGTATGATGCAATTCGTTTAATTGCGTTTGAATTAGGGATAAGGTTTTTTACCGATTATTTAGCAGGAAATGTTTATTTTAAAGTCAAGCATCCAGAACATAATCTAATTCGGGCATTAGTTCAGTTTAAGTTAACTGAAAGTATCGAATCGCAAGAGACAACTATTCGCAAGATTATTCAAGATATGAAATAAGTAATAATTCTCTTATTTGTTAAATCAACTTCGGCAAGAATGCCAATCCACAAGAATCAACTCAAAATCTCAAATACAAAATGGAACAGATATTTTCATTACAACCTTTCGTACAAAACGAGTCGATTTCAAATTTAAAAATTGCCGGAAATATTGCTCGTAATGAGAAATTACTTATTATTAGCTACGCACTTATTGGTGATTTAAGCAAAATTATAATTAATCCACCATCAAATACACCTACCCGCAAAAACGAACTTTGGCAAGATACTTGTTTTGAGTTTTTTCTCGGCATTAAAGATTCTCCTTGCTATTGGGAATTTAATCTTTCTCCAAGTGGAGATTGGAACGTATATAGCTTTGATGGTTATCGGCAAGGAATGCAAGAAGAGGCTAATTTTACGATATTACCATTTAGCGTGCAACAGAGTGAAGAATGTTGTGCGATCGCGCTCGATATTGATTTAGATAAAATTGTCTCAATCGACCAGAAAATAGAGCTTGCAATTACCAGCGTTGTTAAAACAAATGATGGTGAGATGAGCTACTGGGCATTGGCGCATAAAGGTAAAGAGGCTGATTTTCACCTGCGAGAAAGCTTTATTATTGAGTTGTAAGAGTAAATTATAGGGTGCGTTAGCGACAGCGTAACGCACCCAAAAGTGATGAAACCAAAATCTTAAATCAGTATAAATAACTTACTCATCTTCAACATTAGGTATTTGCAAAACTTCATTTGCTCCCCAATCAGAAGGATAAATACCCTGTGCCATAAACTTGTGAATACTAGAAAAAGCCCATTCATTGGGATTACAACATAATCTATGTCGAACAGGATTATAATGAATGTAATCGCAATGCTGTGCAAAATCTCTTTCGTCTCGAATCAAATGCTCCCAAAAACGTCTTTGCCAGAGATTACTTTCTTTTCTTTTGTGTCGTGATTGGGAAATCTCACATTCAACTCCCAATTTATTCTCATAATTTTTGGTAACAAATGTTTTAATCAAACGAAGACGGGTTGAAAAATCATTGTCTCCTATCGGTAACGTCCATATACAATGAAAATGGTCGGGTAATAAAACAAAAGCGTCAATTGTAAAGGGATATTTTTCTTGTACTTTTTTAATTGCGTGACGAAGTGCATATCGAGCAGTATCATTACAAAGCCAAGGTTCACGTTGATAGGTAACTTGAGTAATAAAGTAAGTTCCCCCACAAACATTTGCTCGTCTATAGTTAGGCATTTTCTTAAAAGCATAGATTTATTTTAAGTATGCCCAAATTTTGATGGTATATTAACGCACCCTACGTCTATTTGGTGGGGTTTGATAATTGGGATGGTTCGTTACACTTAGTTACACTTCGTTAACGCACCCTACATAAATTAATTTTGCAAGTTACCTACGTGTAACCCGCATTCTTTTTGAGTCGCTTCTTCCCACCACCAGCGTCCTTCACGTTCGTGTTGGTTGGGTAAAACTGCTTTGGTACAGGGTTCGCAACCAATGCTAACAAAGCCGCGTTCGTGCAACTTGTTGTAAGGTACTTCTAATGCACGAATATATTGCCATACTTCGGCAGAAGACCAATTTGATAAGGGGTTAAACTTAATCAACTCGTGGTCTGGGGTTGAAAAAGCTGTATCAACTTCGATTATAGGGATACCATTGCGAGTACTGGGACTTTGGTCTTTGCGTTGTCCGGTAATCCAAGCGTCGAGAGTATTGAGTTTGCGACGCAGGGGTCTAACTTTGCGGATTCCACAGCATTCTTTGTGACCATCTTTGTAGAAGCTGAACATTCCTTTCTCGTCCACCATTGCTTGGACTTCAGCAGCATCGGGAAACATCACTTCGATTTTGATACCGTAATGGTTTCTAACTTCATCCAAAAATTGGTATGTTTCTGGGTGCAAGCGTCCGGTGTCTAAAGTAAAAACGCGGAAGTCTTTAGTAATTTTTGAAGCCATATCAATTAGTACAACATCTTCAGCACCACTGAAGGAAATCGCCATATTCTCGAAATTATCTAGGGCAAGTTTTAAGATTTCGCGTGGTGATTTTTGATTGTATTCGGCTTCTAGGGCTGTAACATTAAAATTGGTCTTAGACGCTACCATGTCTGATTATTTTCCTCTCTCTAACCTTAATTTTACAAGGTTATGGATCGGACGCGTTAATTCCGTAGGACAGGCATTTTTGTAGGACAGGCAGGATGCCTATCCTACGTAACTACTTATGCTTGTAGGGAAACAGCACGCTGTAAGTTCGCAAAAGCGCGATTATAATCGAGAATTGCGGTAATGCGATTACCTTGAGCGCGGGTGAGGTCGTTTTCGGCCGCGATGACATCGGTTTGAGTACCGACTCCGGCTTGAAAGCGTAACCGTGACAGTCGTAATGCCTCCCTTGCTTGGTCTACAGCCGCTGTTGCCGTTTGGACGTTTTCTAAATTTGACTGTAGCTGTGCGTAGTACTGTTCAACTTCAAAACGGATTTGGTTACGTTGGTTGGCAAAGTTATTTTCGGCGATCGCAATATTTTTCCGTTCCTGTGATGCCCTTGCTTTTGCTGCACCTCCGTCAAATAAGTTCATACTTGCCCGCACTCCAACCGAATAACCGTCTTGGGCACTGTAGTTATCGTTATATTGGTCAAGTAGGTCGTATGTAGCAACAAATGCGACTTGGGGTCCCAATTGTGATAGGGCTTGCTGACGACGTTGTTCGCCGATTGTACGTTCTGCTAGCCGTTGTTGCAATTCAGGACGGCTTTGATATGCTTGGACAATGGATTCTTCCAGTGTTTGGTTCCACAACCCGGCTATTTTTACTGGTTGGGCAGTGCTAATATTTATACTCTGCGGTAGGTTCAAAAGCGAAACTAATTGCCGCCGCGATATTTGCTGACGCGATCGCGAATTCGTCAAATCTTGTTGGGAATTTGCGAGATTGACTTGCGATCGCAATACATCAAATTTTGTCCCAACTCCTGCACCTTCGAGCGATTGAGCATCGCGTAAACTTGCTTGGGCATTTTCTACAGCTGCACTCGTAATCCGTACTTGTTCATCAGCAGCTTGTAAATCGTAATACCGCGAGGTCACGTTGAGGCGAAGTTCTTGGAAACGAGTTTCGACGGAATATTTACTAATTCGCTCCTGTTCTTCGGCTTCGCGGATGGTAGCCCCTACCCTTCCACTCGTGAATATATTGTATCGAAATTCTGCCTGCCCATTGAATGCAGTCCCAGCTTTATCGCTACCTGGAGGGGCAACACCAGAGTCAACTGACAATTTGTTGGTTGCAGACTGACTGCGGGTAATATTACCATTGATGTTCAAGGTTGGATATAAGCCAGCTTGCGCTTCTCGGACTGCGCTAGTACTGCGTTCGAGTTCCAAAATGGCAACTTGCAATTGGGGGTTGTTTTGGCGGGCGATTGCAATTGCTTGTTCGAGGGTAATCGCTTGGTTTACAGTAATTTTAACTTCTTCTGGTTTGCTTGGAAACAGTAAAGGGTCTGAGTTTGACGAGAGAATTTCAGGTAAATCTAAAGATGGGGAGTCAGGAGTGGGGATTGGCGAGGTAGGGGGAGGAGGGGAAAATGAGACTGAAGAAGTTTGTGCAGATGCGAAAGATACCGAAGCTAAAGGGAATAACTTCGCGGCTTCTCCCACTCCCTTTACTTCTTGTACCCCCTCTACTCCCTTTTTTGGCGCTGTTGGTATTTTAGCTTCAACACTTTTGGCATTTGTTGGGATGAGAAAAGCCACTGCTATTGCAACCCAAGAAGAATGCAGTAGAAGTCGATATAAATTCATAGATTGTGCGTGCTTGTTGAGGTGTCGGCAACGTTTACAAAACTGCAAAGCTAGGACTTCAAGGGATACAAAACCAAGTACGAACTTAAAGGATTTTCCTTATGCACTTGGTTAAAATTATTTTGTTTACTTAACTAACGCAAAGCGAATACGGTAAGATGCCTTTGATACGGGGAAAAAAATTAACACATTTTTCTTCGTATCACTTTGAACCCGTTTAATGTTTAATTTGGTTACCTGCGATTCTCTAATTCAATTTTCAAGACTTATGCGCTGCATCCTGAAATATCGCCACAGTTGCCTGCTTTAATTATCAAACCAGATGCGTTGGTTTCTTTATAAAGGTAAGTTTATCCCATTACTGTAGATTTACCAAAGCCAAACTGTGGAATGGGCAAGTAGTAGTATTTCTCTTTTGATCAACCACAGATGGTAATAGGTAGCAAGTAGAGGGTAATTATCAATGCTCAATGCTTTTGAGATAATTTTGTATACAAACCATATGGAAACGTTCAAGGGTTAATTAACAGGAAACTGAAAAATTGTCGCAGTTTTAAAGCCAAGAAAAATGCCTTCTTTCATACAAATTAAAAAATTAGGGATTAGTCCGTAGTCTGTAGTCCGTGGAAGAAATAGAGAAAATAAAGAGAAATTGTGGGATAGGTTCAAAAATTGTGCTTATGTGTTCCTTTCTAACTCCCAACTTCCTACGGACTAAGGACTAAGGACTACGGACTCATTCACACTCCCGACATAAAGTAAAATTTTGCTGCCGTCAAGCCCGTAGATCGTTTAAGCTATCGTAAGATTCTTTGATTTGTGGTAAAAGAGGCGTAAGTGTGCCGAATAAAACTGGTTTAATTTCTCTGTTAGTTGTAATAAGCTTGTGGACACCAAAAACAGCTTCCGCACAAGCGCTGATACCCCATACACTGCAACTGGATGCAGCGAAACTAGAAAAACAAGGGTTGAGTCTTGCCCAAGAAGCTGCTTCGCTTGGGCAATTCCAACAGTATGAGTTAGCTTTGCCGCGTGCGCGTTTGGCTTCGCAGCTTGCACCAAAAAGCGATAAAGTTTGGTTTCTATTGGGTGGATTATATTTACAAACGAAAGATTATAATAATGCGATCGCATCGCTAAAAAAATCTCAGTCTCTCAACCCCAAAAATGCCGACGTGCAGTTTGCATTAGGTTCGGTTCATTTTCAACAACAAAAATATCAAGAAGCTGCTGGCTTTTATCAAGCTGGCTTAAACTTAAAGCCTAATGACCCCGAAGGATTATTTGATTTGGGTAATGCTTATTACATGTTGAATAAGCCCACGGAGGCGATCGCTCAATACAGTAAAGCTGTTGCCCAGAATAAAAAATTCTGGCCCGCAATCAATAACATTGGTTTAATCAAATACGAACAGGGTGATGCAACTGGCGCAATCAAACAATGGCAAACGGCAGTTAGTCTAGACAAACAAGCCGCTGAACCATTAATGGCGCTGGCAGTAGCATTGTATACAAAAGGCGACCAAAAACAAGCTCTAGTATTTGGAGAACAAGCACTACGTATCGACCAACGCTATGCCGATTTAGATTTCCTCAAACAAAACCTCTGGGGAACTCGTCTGCTTGCTGATACCAAAAAATTTGTTGAATTACCCCGCATTCAAGCTGCACTCCAAGTACGCGAAACCCGGCAGTAAGGGAGTGAATTTTTAATTCCGCTCTAAATAGTACATTTATATTGGTAAAATCAGAAAACGGTCGCCCAACATACTTCTGTCGGCGACCGTTATCTATCGAAACTGTAAAATTGAGTTGGGGTGATTTTTAGACGAGAAGATCGCTTGTGATGATTGCCAAAAGTTGGCAATACATATCAGCCCGCCAAAATATACGATTATTAATTGTCCTTGTTGCCTAATAGTGCCACTATCTGGTCAACAAACTTTTGATGGTCTACCACCGGTTTAGAGATGTAGTCATCTGCTCCACTTTGCTTGAGAAAGTTCTCGCGATCGCCTTCCATCGCGTGAGCAGTCACCAAAATAATTGGTAAGGAAGCTGTTTGTGGATCGGATTTCAACATTTGTGTAATTTTGATACCATCAACAGACTTACCTTGATAAACACTCCTTGATAACGAAACATCCATCAAAATAATGTCTGCCTCTCCATTCGAGGCAATTCTCATTACCTCTTCTACATTTTCCGTATGCTTCACATCCAAGCCGCCCCGTTTGGTTAAAATCTTGGAAAAAACGCGAGCATTAATCAGATCGTCTTCGACAATCAAAACAGTTTTCATGGGAACTTTATTTGTAGGGTGAGGGGGAAGACCACTTGACTAAAACAGATGTGAGTCTCTTTTTAATTAATTCAATATGTATCCCCGTCAACAAGGATAATACTACTGCCTATTATCCTTTGAGTATCAAATTTTTGTGATGAATTGCATTTCATCCGCTATGCTGTGGTTGCAGCAGTGCTTAGTTTCAGTAACGGTAACGGCTATTTTTGTGTAATTAAATTTCAGGTAAAAAAACTCATGGCAAAACAGTTAAACCTTCTCTCCACGGGACAGGTAATCACCACAGCCCTGCACACCGAGATGCAACGGTCTTATCTTGAATATGCCATGAGCGTGATTGTTGGGCGAGCATTACCCGACGTGCGCGATGGCTTAAAACCCGTACACCGTCGAATTTTATACGCAATGCACGAGTTGGGATTGACACCCGACCGACCCTATCGAAAATGTGCCCGTGTTGTCGGGGATGTTCTCGGTAAATATCACCCTCACGGCGACCAATCGGTTTACGATGCTTTAGTACGCTTAGTACAGGACTTTTCCTCGCGCTATCCATTGCTAGCGGGACACGGTAACTTTGGTAGCGTTGATAACGACCCGCCAGCGGCGATGCGATACACAGAAACGCGGCTCGCGTCGATTACCCATGAGGGAATGCTGACAGAAATCGGCGAGGAAACGGTTGAATTTGTTGGTAACTTTGATAACTCGCAGCAAGAACCAACTGTTTTACCCGCGCAACTGCCTTATTTGATACTCAATGGTTGTGCTGGTATTGCTGTGGGCATGGCGACGAATATCCCCCCCCATAATCTCAATGAAGTTGTTGATGGCTTGATTGCTTTAATCGACAACCCCGAATTATCGGATGAAAAGTTGTTTGAATTAATCCCCGCTCCCGATTTTCCTACAGGGGGCGAAATTGTGGGAAGTTCAGGGATTCAAGAAGCCTATACAACTGGTCGGGGTAGTATTGTGTTGCGGGGAATTGCCCAAATTGAGGAAATTCCCGCAAGTCGCGGTACTAAGCGACGCATGGCAATTATTATTACCGAGCTGCCGTTTCAAGTTAACAAGGCAGCTTGGATTGAAAAAGTCGCTGAATTGGTTAATCAAGGTCGTTTGAATGGAATTTCGGATATTCGAGACGAGAGCGATCGCGATGGGATACGGGTAGTTATTGAGCTAAAACGCGATACCAACCCCCAGGAAATTCTTCAGCATTTATACCACCAAACGGCGCTGCAAACAAATTTCGGGGCGATTCTCTTGGCAATCGTTGATGGGCAACCTCGACAGTTGAGTTTGCGAAATTTATTACTGGAATTTTTGAGTTTCCGCGAGCAAACTCTTTCGCGTCGCTACAGCTATGAGTTGAGTAAGGCTGAAAATCGTTCGAGTTTGGTTTCTGGGTTGCTCAAAGCTCTAGCTTCTTTGGATGAAGTAATTAATATTTTGCGGCAAGCACCCGACGGTAGTACGGCAAAAGTTAACCTGATCAATAGCCTTGAGTTGAGCGAGGCACAAGCCGATGCGATTTTATCAATGCCTTTACGTCGTCTGACTGGCTTGGAACAGCAAAACCTTCAACAGGAATTTAGCGAATTATCGGCACAAATTGAAACGCTACGAAAACTGTTAGGCGATCGCTCTGTGTTACTAAAGTCCCTCAAGAAAGATTTGCGTAATCTCAAACGTAAATTTGGTGACGAACGTCGCACGAGAATAATGACCGAGGAAGCTAGAATCAAAGCAGCAGAGGAGCGTTTGAGCAAGGGAGCCAAGGATGAAGGTAACCCAAAATCTGTTCAAAATTTAAAACCCGTAGATGCTCCTGCTGAAGATACTACCTTGGAGGTCACATATCGCGGGTATGCACGACGCAATCAAATCAATGGCAAGAAGCCAAAAACCGAAAAGGAAACGGGCGATAACGATTTTATTCTCCAAACGTCACAGACTGATACCGACAAAGATTTACTGGTAATCACGAGTAGTGCTAAAGTTTACCCGATTCGCGTTGGCGATATCCCACTATCAACTGGACGCAATTCACGCGGGACTCCGTTAATTACTTTACTCAGTAGTACCGCTCAAGGTGCGACTGAAGCAATTATTAATCGTTTTCTACTGCCTGAAAATCCCGAAGGTAGCGAAATGATTTTGCTGACTAAGCAAGGACGCATTAAGCGCTTGCCGTTGGTCGAGTTTACTAATATTACCCGTCGCGGTGTGACTGTAACAAAACTTAAAGATGAGGACGAATTACTATCAACCCCGTTTGCAGCTGTTGGGAATCAAATTATTCTTGCTAGTTCCGGCGGTAGGTTATTACGGTTTCCCATCAAAGACGAGCAATTACCTGTAATGGGACGTACTGCAATGGGGGTACAAGGAATGCGCTTGCGTTTGAACGAGGCAATGGCAGGTTGCACTACCTTTAGTAATGCCGAAAATATCGTGATTGTTACTCAACTTGGTTACGCCAAGCGTATTGCTATTAGTAATTTACGTGTCGCCAACCGAGGGGCTATTGGTATTCAAAGCTTCAAATTTGCTAGCAAAACTGATG
>JANNFJ010001231.1:0-2120 GCA_031379725.1 Calothrix sp. OTE_75_metabat_31 | reverse complement strand
GTTGTACAAGTTCGGCAATACCACCTAAATTAGAACCAATTACGGGCACACCAACGCTGTGACTTTCTAAAACAACTAGCGGTCCGGTTTCTAACCATTGGGAAGGAACAGCAAGTAAATCATAGTTAGATAATACTGATGGTAGTTCAACTCTAGTCAGCGGCTCTTCTATACGAATTCGGGCATCGTTGGCAATCAATTGCATAATCTCCTTACGATACCTTTCATCTTGTGAAATGGCATAAATAACTAACTCTATATTGATTTCGGGAGATAAATTTTTAATTGCCTGAACTAAAATATTAATACCCTTCGATACGTCCCAACGACCTAAAAAAGCGACTTTTAACTTTTCGCTTTTTAGTTGCTCTTTAGGATTACTTTGAGTTTCAATTTTATCGCTATGGTTAGTAGCTGTTGCTTCTGTTGCTTTATAAAAAATACCGTATCGGCAGAGAATAAGTTTTTCTTCCGCTATACCGTTAATCAAAAGAGCTTTATAGAGCCAATCACATACGACCACAATACGGTCTGCATATTTTGCCATTTCTTGCAAGCTTTGTTGACGTGCTGCGACATAAGCAGGTACGACAATAGGACGAATAAATCTACCATTTGCTTTATCATCAACTGAAGCTGGAAGATAAGCGCTAGTAGGTAGAGGAATTTTACTTAAGATATCTATAGGAATTGTACTTAAACTTTTTACCAAGCCTGACGGAAGCTTTTTGGTCAAGGTATCAACGCAGCGCGAGCAACGGACGGTATCAATTTTCCCATCGCAAGCAACAGTACCGTTTAGCATTAAAGTAGTTCGCTGACAAATTGGTATAGGGTAATGTATTGTAACTACCGTTTTCATACCTAATTGTTTGGCAAAGCGTAGATGAGGCAACCCGCAAGTGACTTCCCAATGATGCTGATGATATACATCTGCTTGTTGATTAGATAGCCATTTAGTAAAATGTTCAAAGCCCCCATGAGGCGAATGCCCGTGATTCGGTTGTGGTCGAGGTTTAGGAAATACAGGATATCGATAAACTTCTACATTATTTAATTGATAGCTATTTTCCTTCTCTATTCCTAGCTGTGCCGCTGCAATTTGAATGGACAAACCCTGAGATTGTAATTGCGGGATGAGTTCGTTTAGATTGACTTGAATACCTCCACATTTGTCTGGAAAATATCGGGCAAGAGCGTGAATTATTTTCATGAGAATCTCCAGTCTGGATATTTGAATTTAGTGAAATTTATCAGGTAATACAGCTATATAGTTCCCTATAACGAACTCTAACTAACAGCTAACAGCCTATAGAAAAATTAAAATCAAAAATTAAGAGTATCGTGTGGGGATAGAGAGCATTGAAACAACTGCCGCCACTCGCGCTCAGACGAAAGTGAAGATGGTAAAATATACGATAGTTAATGAGGGTTAGGTTTGTGAGTCCATTACTTGACAAAATTTTAACTGACATTGAACAATTGACTTTAGAGGAGCAATTGATAGTAATGGGACATTTGGTGGAACGGATGAAAAAATACGTTACCCAATCGCAACCAAAACGCCCTTTTTATGAAACTGCCACCCTTCAAGAGTGGGGCAGGTATTTCAATAATGGTCAGAAGGTCACAGGCGAGATACACCTTTACTATCAGATTACGCCTTGAGTCGAGCAGGAATATATGATGAGGACGAAGCTATCTAAGTGACTTATCCTGTACATACAAATTTATTACTGCTAAGTATTCAGCCGCATCACCCTATGTATGGGAATACTGCCAATGGAATCACTTCGGAAGCATTCCTTTTTGATAGATTTATAATTTTGTAGTGCGTAGGCAAAGCCAGCCCTGCGGGCTGGCTTTGCCTACGCATTATGCGCCGAAATGGGATGCCCCCATCGCTTCTTTACGGGAAGCAGGGCAAGACCTTTTTATTACATCGCAAAACCTAGTTAAGTTTTGGCGAAGTGCAAGAGGAGATAAGTCAAGTAACAAACGGTGGTACAAGGAAAATATTGCGATCGCAGATAAGCGGTATCGAAAATATCTGGGAATAATTGGAAGTAGATTAATGAAAATTAATAAATTTTTATTTTCAACTTTCATCTTTATAAATC
>JANNFJ010001205.1:0-2298 GCA_031379725.1 Calothrix sp. OTE_75_metabat_31 | reverse complement strand
TGCCGCCCTCTCCAACATCCTTTCGTTCGCCACGGAGGAACAGCGACTCGCTTACCAACTCACTTGCCGCCCGTTTAACCTGCCGTGCACCCTCGGCAATTTGCCCGAGCTTTCCTCTGCGATCCTGCGTTGGAAGTGATCCCCCCAACCCCAATACTGCAAGGGATAGCTTAAAAAGGGGGGCTAAAAGCCTCATAAAGTCCCCCAATTTAGCGGGGGATTTAGGGGGATCGATTTTAGGAAAAAACCTTAACCGAGCAGTATTGGGTCATGGGGGAAACCCCCAAGACCGCGCTGGTTCCCCTTAATCTCCACCCTGCTTGCAAAGAGGAGAAAATCTGGTTCTTGGACCGTAAGCGGGGAGGGTGTTTGGTGAGGTTCAATATTTATGCAACTTCATATTAAATTGGTATCAGAATTTTTGACATCAACCTAGTGGTTCGATTACTAACCTCATAAATTCTCGACTAAAAAAATGAAAAATTTATATCTTGGTCATCACAAAAGCAGCACAAATTCCGTATATTTATTGTGGTGAATCGCCAGTACCCTAGTGTTATAAATAACTTACCACTATAAAAAATTACTTATATGCTTCTTGAATCATCATACTCAGAAATTATAACTTTACATCAACTTAGAAAGTTAGTAACTAATGTACCAGGAGTCATTTATCAATTTCGCTTAGAACCCGATGGAACTACTTCTTTTCCTTACGTTTCAGATGGTTGTAGAGAAATACTTAGCATTGAACCAGATGACGTGCAACAAGATGGAACATTATTAATTGAAGCTGTGCATCCAGATGATAAAAAACTATTCTTTGAGTCGGTAGCAATTTCAGCACAAACTTTACAACGCTGGGATTGGGAAGGAAAAATGATTACACCTTTCGGAAAGATTAAGTGGATACGAGGAATTTCGCGTCCAGAATTACAAGCTGATGGGGCAATTGTTTGGGATGGTTTACTTATTGATGTTAGCGAGCAGCATGAAGCACTAAATGAATTAAAGCAGACGCAATTAGCGCTCCAACAAGCAAAGAATGAACTCGAAATCAAAGTTGAAGATATTAAATTTGCTTTAGACGAAGCTGCAATTGTGGCAATTACGAATAGTAAAGGCATTATTGAATACGTCAACGACAAATTTTGTGAAATTTCTCAATACGACCGGACAGAAATAATTGGTAATACTCATAGTCTGATTAATTCCAAATATCATCCTCCAACTTTCTTTCAAGAAATGTGGAAAACTATCGCTACTGGTAAGGTGTGGAAAGGTGAAATACAAAATCGTGCCAAAGATGGAACATTCTATTGGGTAAATACAACTATTGTGCCCTTTTTGGATATGCAAGGTAAACCACAACAATACATTGCAATTCGCAGTGATATCACAGTTCGCAAAGCAGCGGAAGTTAATTTAGAACAAGCTTTTAAAGAACTTCAACGCACTCAATGCCAATTAATCCAAAGTGAAAAAATGTCATCGCTTGGGCAATTAGTAGCAGGAGTGGCACACGAAATTAATAACCCCGTCAATTTTATTTACGGCAATCTAGATCATGCTGAACAATATACATATGACCTGTTAAATATTCTGACTTTGTATCACAAATATTATCCAGAACCTGTAGCACAAATTAAACAACAAGCTGAAGAAATTGATTTTGAATTTTTGCTCGAAGACCTATCAAAGCTCTACAAATCGATGAAACTAGGAGCAACTCGTATCCGCGAAATTGTGACTTCGCTACGCACTTTCTCCCGTCTTGATGAAGCCGAATATAAAGAAGCTGATATTCACGAAGGTATTAATAGTACTTTAATGATTTTAGAACATCGACTTAAAGCTAAACCCAACCGTCCAGAAATTACTGTCATCAAAGAATACGGAGAAATTCCATTAATTACATGTTCCGCAGGACAGCTTAATCAAGTTTTCATGAATATTTTGGCAAATGCGATTGATGCGGTTGAAGAGAGAGTAGGAAAGATTCCTTTTTACAGCCCCTCCATTCGCATTTGCACTGAAATATCAGCGTCCAACCAAGCCGTGATTCGTATTGCGGATAATGGAGTGGGAATGTGTGAAGAAGTGCGATCGCGTTTATTTGACCCTTTCTATACGACTAGGGAAGTAGGGCACGGGACGGGACTGGGACTGACGGTCGCGCGCCGCATTGTCGAGCAACACGGCGGCTGGATCGAAGCCGCCAATAACGCGGGCGGCGGCGCGACATTCACGATTTACCTCCCGCAACGGGAAGAGCTGCCGGGTAGCCTGGCCGCGCAG
>JANNFJ010001169.1:0-3445 GCA_031379725.1 Calothrix sp. OTE_75_metabat_31 | reverse complement strand
CCGATCGAGTTTACAAAGTATCACGGACTAGGTAACGATTTTATCCTGGTTGACAACCGACACTCGTCGGAACCTTTGGTAACACCAGAACAAGCTGTGGTATTGTGCGATCGACATTTCGGCATCGGTGCAGATGGCGTAATCTTTGCTTTGCCAGCGCAAAATGGTACTGACTACACTATGCGGATTTTTAACTCCGATGGTTCGGAACCGGAAATGTGTGGGAACGGGATTCGCTGTATGGCAGCATTTCTAGCTGATTTAGAAGGAGCAAACCGCACCAGCGAGAAATATCGCATCCACACCCTTGCAGGTGTCATCACACCTCAACTAACCCAAGATGGTCAAATCAAAGTCGATATGGGTGAACCAAGATTACTCGCAGGGGAAATACCTACCACCCTTTGTCCTCCCGACCAGAAAGTTGTCGAACATCCCATAGAAGTAGCTGGAAAAACCTGGGAAGTAACTTGCGTCAGTATGGGTAACCCGCACTGCATTACCTTTGTTGAGGACGTAGCAGCAATATCTCTGACCGAAATTGGCCCCCAGTTTGAAAACCACCCTGCATTTCCCAAAAAAACTAACACCGAGTTTATTCAAATCGTCCAACGTGACTACTTGAAAATGCGGGTATGGGAACGCGGTGCAGGTATAACTTTAGCCTGCGGTACGGGTGCTTGTGCTGCATTGGTTGCGGGTGTGTTGAGTGGAAAGTGCGATCGCATTGCCACTGTCGAACTCCCTGGTGGTTCTTTAGAAATCGAATGGTCAAATCTCGACCAACGAGTTTACATGACCGGGCCTGCTGAAAGAGTATTTACTGGCAAATTTTAAAATTCCCGTAGGATAGGCCGGAAAGCCTGTCCTTTGCGATCCGAAACTTAGTTGTAAATTCCATCTGTAAAAAACAAAGACGCGATATATCGCGTCTCTACATTATTAATTAAAAAAAAATCAAATTTCAGTTTACTTAAAATTTGGCGGTAATATTACCGCGTCAACAACATGAACAACGCCATTGCTTGCCGGAATATCAGCCTGTGTCACTTTAGCTTTATTAACAGTAACTCCACTGCTGCCTACTAACACAGCAACATTCGTACCCGCTACTGTCTTGACATTTCCCGATTTTAATTGACTTGAAGTAATGCGTCCCGGTACAACATGGTAGGAAAGAAGTTGAACTAGCTTCGTTTTATTTTCTGGCTTCAACAAATTATCTACAGTACCCGGTGGTAATGCCTTAAAAGCTTCGTCAGTAGGTGCAAAAACAGTATAGGGTCCTTGTGCAGACAAATTACTTGTTAAACCAGCAGCTTGCACAGCCTTCGTTAAAATTGTAAACGAACCTTGGTTCGATGCTGAAGAGGCCAGTTGCCCTAAATCTTGACTCGCTGTTGTTGTTGTAGTCGGACTTGGAGATACTGTTGTGATAGTTGGACTAGGAACATCTGCAACTGGTGAGGTGTTTGTATTAGGTGTTTGGGCAGATGAAGGTGTAGTTGTATTGTCCGTCGTCGGTTGTCCGCAAGCAGACAAAGCCACTACACCACTCAATGCCACAGCACTCAATAACGTTTTTCTTAAAATTCCGATACTTACATTCATTCTTTTTTACAAAAATTAACTAGCTGTTTACAAAACTTAGTTGATACACCTCGATATTTCCTCATCCTTGGGAGGTAAATAAAAATATATAAATCTGGTAAAAGGAATATTATTACTCGGTGAGTAAAAAATATAGACTAGGGAATAAAAGGCGAAAATCGAAAATTAAGATTCATGCAGATTAGTAAGTCTCTCCATACAGCTATTACCGTAACCGACCTAGAAACTGCGGAGTATTTCTACGGCAAGGTATTGGGTTTAGTCAAAATCGAACGTTCGCCATCGCTAAAATTTTCGGGTACGTGGTATCAAGTAGGAGAATATCAGATACATTTAATTGTTGCACCAGTGGTCATAAATGAACCCAAACACGAAAAATGGGGACGCAACCCCCACGTAGCTTTTTCAGTTTCCGACTTAGATGCCGCTAAACAGCAGCTTATAGATTATAACTTTTTAATTCAACCTAGTGCCTCCGGTCGTCGGGCTATTTTTACCCAAGACCCAGATGGGAATGTGATTGAGTTAAGTCAGTCATGATTTTCGCCTATTCCTACACCGATCCACTTTTAGAAATTACTCCCGAAGCGAATAGTTGGGGGTGGGAAGTGGATCGGGTTTATGAAGATTTGGGTAAACGAATCCAACTGCAACAACTACTGGCAGACTGCCACACCAACCCACCGCAATATCTCCTTGTCCGCAGGTTGGAAGAATTGGGAGATAATTTAGATGAAGTGAGAACGCGAATGGCAGAAATACAAAGGTTAAGAATTACGCTGGTTGCAGTCGAACAAGCTTATAATTCAGCGGAAAACACACCTAACAGTAGTATTGAGTTAATCAATTTAATACAACAAACCCAAGTGCAGCAGCGCAGTCGCCGTATCCGTCAAGGGCACGCCCGCAACCGTTTGGAAGCTGCACCACCTCCCGGCAAAGCGCCTTACGGATATAAACGCAGTAAATCAAAATACATTGTTGACCGCACAACCGCGCCTGTTATTAAAGACTTTTTTGAGAACTTCCTGCTTTACGGTTCGTTGCGGGGCGCTGTATTATACCTAGCCAAAAAATACAACAAGAAAATTTCTGTAACCACTGGAAAACGTTGGTTGATAAACCCAGTATATCGTGGTGATACTGCATACCAAAATGGTGAAATTATTTCCGATACCCATACTGCAATTATTTCTAAAGACGAAGCTGCCCAAGTTGACAGATTATTGCGACGCAATAGCCGCTTACCATCCCGTACAGCGTCAGCACCACGTTCTTTAGCTGGTTTGGTCGTTTGTGGTGAGTGCCAGTCGCATATGACTATTACTCGTGTGACTATAAGTCGGCAAGATAAAGAGTATTCATATTTGCGTCCAATCAGCTGTTCTAGAAATCCGAAGTGTCGGTCAATTTGCTATCAAGATGTATTAAAAAAAACCATTACTCTCGTTTGTAGCGATCTACCTTTAGCTGTTGCGGGGATGAATTTTCCCCAACTTGAAATAGTCAAAAATAACTTGACTGATACAATTTTACGACAGCAACAAATATTAGAGAAACTCCCTGAATTAATCGATAATGGTATTTTAGATATAGAAACTGCAAAGTTAAGAACTTATAAACTTCGTACCGAAATTTCAGCGCTTCAAGCTAAATTAGCAAGCCTTCCCCCTGTAAATTTATGTTCTGTGGCTCAAGCAGTTTCGATTCCACAATTTTGGTTAGATTTATCTGAGTCTGAACGACGATTTTACTTGCGTGAGTTTATCCGTCAAATTGAAATTTTGCGTCATGATACTGAGTGGGAATTACGTATAATTTTTATTTTTTAGTT
>JANNFJ010001104.1:0-2718 GCA_031379725.1 Calothrix sp. OTE_75_metabat_31 | reverse complement strand
CATCCCGTTTTAACGGTGGTTACACCCTGGAAAGTATTAGCGGCAACAACGGAGAACAATTTGAATACACCACTGTTACCCCAACCCAAATCAACCTCGATCCCGGTTGTCCTTCCAACGGTGGTATTGCCAAAAGTGGTTGTCGTGCGGTAACTCCAACTGTCACCCCTTGGCAGCCTTTACCATCCAATACCCCCTATCCCAGCAATATTACAGCCATCAGAGTCAAAGGTGGAGCATTGCCTGCTAATTCCGGTTCCCGCTTCGTCGATATGTCCTTCAATACTAACAGCAATAAACCCCGCGACCTCTATGCTAACCAATTTGCCGGACGGACGAATCTTTCAGCCTTACCCGTAGTTTCTAATATTGTTGTGGTTGAAATTCCAGGTCCCGATGCCCAATTACAAATGGTTAAAAGGATTACCGCAGTCAACGGGCAAAGCTCGTACAAGGGAATTAATTTAAACCAAGTAGTTGACGACCCAAGCAGTATTGATGACAACAGTTCCAAATGGCCCGCTAATTACCTCAAAGGAGTAGCAGAATTACCCAATATGGACTCAGGTGAGGAATTAGAATATACAATTTATTACCTCTCCGGTGGTAAAAATACGCCCCTGAAAAATGTCAAACTTTGCGACACAGTACCAGCCAAAAGTACCTATTTATCCGGTTCCATTACTTTCTTATTAGGGACTACAACCAACCCGATTACTGATGCTCAAGGTGATGATAGGGGACACTTTATCCAACCAGGTGTTAATGCTCCGGGATTGTGTAAAAATCCACCGGATATTACCCAGCAATTAACTGCTGCGGAAAATATTACGGGTGCAGTTTGGATTGATGTGGTAAACGGTAATACCACATTACCGGAAACTTCCACCAGTCCTGCTTACGGTTATTTCCGCTTCCGTGTCAAGGTTGATAAACCTTTGTAATCATCAATTTTGTAGAGATGTTACTTGTAACATCTCTACATTAAATAGCGATTGAGTAGGGCGCGTTAGGCTCTAAGCCGTAACACACCACAAGATATATAAATTGTTCGTTATGCTCCGCTAACATACCCTACAAATAATTATTTTTTGAAATTATGCACGTAAATTCCTTAAAGAAATATCTATGTGATCGCAATAAAAAAACCAACAAATATAATTTATCTAATTTGGGAATTGCCTTATTTCTAATTGGTAACACCTCATGGATTGTACCCGTCCTTGCCCAACAAGTACCCAAACCTGTGTCCGAACTCCCCGCAGGTACGGAAATCAAAAATCAGGCTTCTGGTAGCTTTGAAGATCCAAATACACCAGGTGTTGAAAATGTCATCCAATCGAACGAGGTAATTGCAACTATTGCCGAAATTGCTGCTATTGCTGTTACCCCCGCAGGTATCATCGAGGCTCCAAAGGCTATTCCTGGAGGCGGCAAATTCCAAGGTAACGGTAAGGTCAACCAAGGCGATATTGTTTACTACAACTATATAATAACCAACGTAGGTAACGACATTACCCAATTCTTTATTCCCGGTGTGGCTTCCTTAATTCAGGGTGGAACCATTGCCGGAACTATCAAAATTACGGAAGTTGATGTTGATGGAGTTACTGGTGCAACTGCACCGAAAGTTGTGGATATCGCAATTCCCCCAGAAGGTGGAAACACAGGAGCAGATGGAAATGGAAGTAACGGGCTGTTGGGCACAGATGGAATTATTCCCATTGGTGGAACCGTGCGAGTTCGCATCCCAATTAAGGTGACAGGGGCACCCGATATGGTGGTAAAAGTAGTTCTTGGCGATACAGGAGCAAACGACAATTCCGCAGGTACACAAAACCAATCATTTGTTACGGGTAATCAAGACGTATTCACCCAAGACAACACGGATGATACACTGGGAGAGACTTTAGGTCTTCCCTTTAATGGAGACTCTATAAACCACAGGCAGGAAGCCAGTGCAATACAGTCTACAAAGGTGTTGTTACCTCCAAAAGACCCGAATTTGTTGTTAGTGAAACGGATTACTAAGATTAACGATCGCACGAGTACAGTCGGTGGTAATGTTCTTGGCGACTACATTGACGAAATAAATAATCCCTACGATGATAATTCCATAACTTTGGTAGAACCAGAAAAACCAATTCGACCGGATACTGACAAATGGCCCGATTTAAATGGTGATGGCAAACCAGATTTGATTGGGGGCATCGACGGTGGGAATGTCATCCCAAGGGATGAAATCGAGTACACAATTTACTATCTATCTTCTGGGGAACAGCCCGCAAATGGGGTGTTATTTTGCGATCGCGTCCCCGAAAATGCCACTTTTATCCCGACTGCATTCAACAGTTTCCCCACCAGAAATACAACTGGTCTTCCCGGTGACAACCGAGGTATTATTTGGCAAAATAATGGTGCGATCGAATCCCTCACCAATAGCAACGATGGTGATACAGCAGAATATTTATCCCCAGGTATTGACCCAACAATTAAGTACCCTGGCATCAAGTGCGATGGTTCTAATACTAATGGTGTTGTGGTTGTGAAGTTAGAAAATGTACCAAATGCTACTGCACCAGGTACACCAATTAATTCCTACGGGTTTATTCGTTTCCGGGGTCGGGTGAAATAGTTCGTATCCAATGCATTTACTCACAACTTTAAAAAGTTGCCTTTTCAATATTGTTAATAGCTAAATTAATTTTGTTTGTTTTG
>JANNFJ010001087.1:0-2438 GCA_031379725.1 Calothrix sp. OTE_75_metabat_31 | reverse complement strand
TTTCTTTGCGATATTCAATTAAAGCGACTCTTCCACCTGGTTTCAACGCTTTGACAATTCCCCCCATCATCTCGCGGGGAAATTCAAATTCGTGATATGCATCCACCATTACCGCCAAATCTATACTATTTCCGGACAAGTTCGGATTACTAAGAGTTGCTAACACAGGTTCAACGTTACTTATTTTTTTTTCTGACTTAAAAAAGTTGATAATGTCCAACATTTCGGGTTGAACATCTACAGCGAAAACTTTACCTTGAGATAATATTGGGGCAATGAGAAAACTTAAATAACCAGTACCTGCACCAATATCCGCGACTATATTATCAGATTTGAGATTAAGAGCATTAACGATTTTACTTGGTTGTTCCTCCGCTTCTCGACTGGGACGTTCTAACCACATTGCCCCAGTATGTCCCATTACATGGGCAATTTCTCTGCCCATATAGAATTTACCGATGCCATCGGGGTTATGGTTGATGCGTTGTTGATATATTACACCTGTATCTGTTGTTGCGCTTGCTAACTGTGGCGAGATAGACGCAACACTACATAGAATAATAAAGATAAAAAATAGAAAGAATGAAATGAGTTTTTTCGTAACCATTATTTTGACGTGTATATATTTTATGATGCTGGTATTTTTCAAAGGGTCAATATTAATGACATAAACCACTACTGGTAATAATCATTAATTTTAATGGGTCGTAGCATAGGCGTCTCGCCTGTGCAGTCCGGTCAGGCGGGACGCCTAACCTACGGACAACAATATATAACCCTCACAATTAATGACACGCACCACTACTGGTAATAGCCATAAATTCTGATGGGTATGTAGTTGCGCTACCCTATGATATTTTAGAATTCAAAGGGTTCTAAAGTGTTTGAGTTCCACTTACCTTGATACCATTCGGCAACGAAAGGACGTACTGTAAATAATGGTGGATTCCCAGCTTTAACATCGATGCGGATAAACGAGTAAGGAAGTCGCCGCTTGATGCCGTGGCCGTTGCGACCAACAAATAAAAGCGAATCCGCAACTTTACGGTTATGCTTTCCCTCCGCATTATTGAAAGTCTCCATCAACTCGGTTCCTTCTTGACGCTGACGGCGGGGACGATGACCGCTACCACCAGAAATTATACAATTGAGGTGGGAGTCTGCATGTCCGGTATCGGTTGTTTTCAGATGTTCTAAACAATGTGCGTGACCGTTTAAAATCAAGTCAACAATCGGACGCTGGGGATTTTGGAAGCCTAGAGTTTGTGCTACTGCATCGAAAACTTCCCGCAAGCGATCGCGTACTGCTAAAGTTTGCGCTTGCTGCCACTTGGTCGCCTCAGTAATATAAGGTGGGTGGTGAAAATACAGGACTCGTCCGCGCACTTCATCACTATGCCACGATTGAATCAGCTTTTGTTTTAACCAGTTGAGTTGTTCCCAATCGATTACATGTTTTTCATCTGGTGCAAGTTGCTTCTCAATGTCAATTTTTATTTCGTCGATTTGGTTTAACCTAGCTCTAAGGGCATCGAGTTGTTCGGCATCTTGGGGGCTATTTGGATTGAGTTTACTGCAAGCTTCTAGAATTTCAATTTCTTCAATTTTGATGCTGTGACGGCGTTTCTCTAGCTGTCTGCGATTTTTTTCACCTTCCTTAGTTGCTGGTATGGGTGACGGCATATTAAAGTTGTCCGAGTCGAGGGCGAAAAAGTCAATGCCGCCATAGCGAAAGGTATAGTAACGATTAGGGACGCGGGTAAAAATACCAGGTTGGTAACGTAAACATCGGCCACTATCAGTTTTTGCAGTGTAGTATAAGTCGAGGTGTTCGCCTAGCATGTGGTCAGATTTTATCCGATCCAAACAATCGATAAATGCTCTAGCGTAGGCATTTCCCTGTTGTGAACCGTGCCAACCGATTTCAAAATTCTTGTAGCCAAAAAATTGCCGAAATATTTTGGTACTGCCAGCGACCAAACGCGATACGAATGGGACATCGTAGTAATCGTGATTGCCTAAAACAGGTAAAATCGGAGTTTTGAAAATCATCCCATCCCACCGTATGCGTTGATGATTTTCCCCACCTACTAAAAACTCACGATAAGGTTCGATAAAATTTTGCGGGTAATATTCATGGGAACCAACGGTATAAATTACATCGCCGGTATGTAAAATAAAGCTGCATTCGTCTTGGTGTCTAAGCATTAATTCGGCAACTTTCCGCTGTGGGTGGTGTGCCGGATGCGGTTTCGTACCGCTATCACCAATCACCATGAAGGAAAAATCCGGACTGTCCTTGCCATCATCTAGTACCATGCAGGTTTGGTCAATCCCTCGCTGGGTAAGACTTGGATGCTGGGTTTGCACCCGTTCGTTCATCTTTTGAATTTTGATTGGAATGGGCGAGTCGGATATGAATTTCATGGTTTGAAAAC
>JANNFJ010001080.1:0-4592 GCA_031379725.1 Calothrix sp. OTE_75_metabat_31 | reverse complement strand
AATCCCTATACAATAAGAGACTGTGACCAAAAATATCGGAGAAATAATATAATGTCTCGTCGCTGTCAGCTAACTGGTAAAAAAGCAAATAACGGCTTTGCAATTTCACACTCGCACCGTCGTACCAAGCGCCTCCAACACGTTAACTTACAAAGCAAGCGTGTTTGGTGGGCTGAAGGGAACCGCTTTGTTAAACTTAAGCTATCAACCAAAGCTATCAAAACTCTAGAAGTCAGAGGTTTAGCTGTAATGGCTAAAGAAGCTGGTATTAACTTGAATCATTTTTAATTGGGACGGTGGTTGCGATACCATTCTCCTGCGGAGATGCTACGCGATAGCTTGCTTCCCCGGAGGGGTACGAAGATGGTTGCCCAGGGCATCACGTAGCGTCTTTGCAGGAGAATCGCTTTACTTGCATTTTGCATCTGTTAAGATACATGTCAAAATAATTACAAATTGTTTGACTGCGCTTGAGTCCGACAGGGATTGTAAATCCCTGTCTTATAGCATAAGTCCATTAAAATGGATTGGAAATAAAACTATTGTTTTAGTCAACTTAATGAAAATACGCAAAATCGTTATATCAGGGTCAAACCCTTAGCTCATCTATGGTTTTTATACCGCGTTTTACGTATAGTGACCTTTTGATAAAGCATTTAGGAGTTATTGAGGGAGCGCGTGCTGTTATTGAGGTGCTTCCTCTACCACCCGATACAACTTTGCGGTTGCGTCACGATGCTTTACAAAGAAGTACACGCAGTTCGACTCAAATAGAGGGAAATCCATTAGATGAAACTGCTGTGCGGCGAGCGATCGCACGCAGCGATAGGACTGGAAGCGATGCAGAGCAAGAGGTTCGTAATTATTGGCGTGCGCTAGACCGTGTAGAGGAATTTGCTGAAGCACAAATTCCGATTACAGAGACATTTATTCAAGAATTACACCGCATTGTAATTGTGCGCGGTCGAGGACGCAGAGGGGGTAAAAGCGAGTATCGCGTTACTGAATGTCCTGTAGTAGATACTATGACGCGCACTATCGATTATGCTCCACCGGAACCAGGGGATATACCTGTATTGATGCAGGAATTAGTCGAATGGCTATCTTCCACGACGGCAGTTGAATTACCTGCCCCCATCCGTGCGGGCATTCTCACGCATCGATTTCTTAGTATCCACCCATTTAACGACGGTAATGGTCGAACGGGGAGACTTCTTGCGACTACTGAACTGTGGCGTTCGGGCTACCGAATGCGAGGTTTTTTCTCTTTTGAAGAATATTTTAATGCTGACCGCGATCGCTACTACCGTAATTTGCAAATGGGGCTACCAGTAGATTTCTATGATGGTCGTAATGACCCTGACCATAATCCTTGGTTATTATATTTTGTTGAGACAATGGCGCGTGCAGCGAGTGAATTACAAGCTAAAGCCAAATCGCTATATAGAAATGTTTCGGCTGAAGCTTTGCCTTGGGAAAGACTACCGCGAACTTCGCAGCAACTTTTGACAAGGCTTTTGGCACGGGTTCTTGAAGGCTACGAAAATCCTTTCGTTCTCAATCCTTCAGATATCGAATCGTGGTTTGGGATTTCAGACCGTACTGCCCGTGAATGGCTCAAGGACTGGGCTGAAGATGGTTTAGTCAATGCTTCTGTTAAAGCTGGTTCCGGGGAAAGAATTCGTAGCTACGTACTTGCCGATAAGTGGATTGATACATGCTTCCAAATCAGAGAGTCAGTTTCGTAAAATAACGGAAGTCAATTTTGAAAATAGCGGAAGTCAAAAAGGTTATTTTTAGACATTTTTTGGACTGCCTTACGCAAAACCAATGGTTCTGGCTTATGAAGTCGAAAAAATAGCGGAAGTTACTTTGGAAAGATAACGCCAATTAATTTAAAAGTCCTTACCCGTGCGTATACGCTATTTAAATACACAATAACTTACGCACGCACAACGGTAACAGAGCGTTTATTCTCCGTAGTTGTAATTTGAGTGGTTAAACGTTCCTCTAACGGTAATGCATTGCTGCGTCGGTCGAAAATAACTAACCAGCCAAAATCTTCTCCCAACCGCGCCAAATAGGAATCTAACTGTTCTAAACCCTCATCGAATGGGTCTTTTTTCTTATCGCGCCAAACTTTTAGCTCAATCCCTAATGTCCGGCTTCCATATCTCAAACATAAATCCATGCGATCGCGCCCAATGGCATATTCGCGTTCGAGAGTTCCACCACCGTTGACCACGCGATGTAAAAATGCCATTAGTACCAAATGGGGTGCTATCTCATGGTAAACTGCGCTACTAAGCAAGGGTTCCCCATGCTGTCGCCAAAATGCTAAAAATGCTTGCAGCAAAACATCTGTATTTATCTCACCGCTAGGTGTTAACCAACTAGGGCTAATATGAGGCAGACTATCTTGAGTTCCTTGTACCAAAACACGGGGAATGACTTCGCGGTAAATGGGATTGGCAATTACTAGCCCCCCTGCTGGGTCGCGTCGTAACAAGCCCAAATCAATCAAATATTGTCGGTCGTCTGCGGGAGTATCTCCTAATGTTTGCCCTGCTAACATGGGTTCAATAATTGCCTTGACTCGTGGTTCACGGAGCTTTTCGGCAAGCGAATCGAGATGGGTATCCTGACGGGCAATCAGTATTTCCTTGGCTTTAAAAATGTCTTCTTTAGTAATATTTATATTTGTATCCATTATCATCTCTTCTACAACTTCTTTGGCTAGGGCATTAACCAACCAAGGTTGTCCCTGAGTCAAATCAAAAGCTGTCTCGATTGCCTCGTTTGTAAAGACTTGTCCGGTATCTTCAGTATGTTGTTGGTATAGTTGTGCTACTTCGGTGGCGTTAAAATTTCTCAATGTTAATGAGCGAACTTTTATATTAAAGGGACTTGATGTATTTAAGCGATCGCTACCCCCGGAAGCGACTTTGTAATCCCGCACATCGCGTAAGCCAATTAATCCTAAAGATGAAGGAAAGTTTTCGGGGCGATTGGGATAGCCATCGCGTAACTGCCGTAATATTGAAATAAGTGCTTCATCTTGTAAAGCATCAATTTCATCTATAAAAATTACCAAAGGTCGTGGTGAGACTTTTGCCCAAGCCTGCAAACTGCCTCTAATTCTCTGTCCAGGTTCCCCCTCTACCCAAGTAGGTGGTTGTAATTCTTGGGGTAGACGGATGGCAATCGTATCACGCCAAGTGCCTAAAATTGCCAATTCTGCGGCTCCTGGGTCATGAGTAAACGCTGCCCCCACTTCTGCCGACACCATTACAGCTGCATAGCGTCCACTAATTGTTAGTTGTTGAGCTAACGCCAGCATCGCAGTAGTTTTACCCATTTGACGGGGTGCATGAATGACAAAATAATTTTCTTGGGCAATCAAGCGTTCTAAAGAAGGTAAACGATTTGTCGGCGACAACATATAGTGTATGTCGGCTTTGCAAGGACCTGCAGTATTAAACCAACGGGGCATGGAGATTCCTACCTTTACGTGTATCGGTCAAAAAATCGCAAGCGTTAAGCTTTGCTTATGGACAAAGGCGTATCGTAATTTGTACCTGAAATTTTCGTTTTAATTTGTAGGGGCGGGGTCTCCCCCCATAGGTGTCAACTTAACGTGAAACCATTGTTAAAACGTATTAGATCCAGAAGAACCCCACCCTAACCCTCCCCGCAAGCGGGGAGGGAACCGGATTTTTCCCCTCCCCGCTTGCGGGGAGGGGATTAAGGGGTGGGGTAAAATGACTGTGGGGTAAGCGTTTTAGCTTAAGTTGACACTAATGGGTCTCCCCGCCCTAATACTGTAGACTAAACGAATTATCTTCCGTAATCAAAGATTTTTGGCATTTTGCTACATAGTATTAGCCACTTGTACAATATAAAATGAAGAAGCAGTGACAAAGATAAAATATAACTACTAAAGAAGTATTGGGAGCATCTCATTTTCGTAAAAACACCACTGTCATTCTGAGCGAAGCGAAGAATCTCGACTTGCCGTATGTTTTTGAGATGCTTCATTGCGCTTCGCTCCATTCAGCATGACATGTATTTGCAAAGGTGAGATGCTCCCGAAGTATTAATCCAAGAAATAGAAGCTTTACCATTAGAATTACTCACAGAAACACTTAATTTTATTCGTGAAATTAAAACCAGTCATACAGAAAAACAATCAAGCATAAATAATTTACGCGATTCGACTGCTGAAGATTTACTAGAATTTGCAGGAACTTGGGAAGGTTCGGACATTAGAGAATGTCTTCAGCTTGTTCATGATACTCGTTTACCACTGCAATTTTAAGAATGTATTTACTTGATACAAATCATTGTACTTTTTGATCGAAGGTGAGCCGAAAGTTGTCAATCACTTTCGGGAGCTAGGTAAGGTTGCAATTGCCATCAGTGTTATTGATTGTCGCAGGTGAACTCAGATTTATGGCACAAAACTCCCAACAAAAAACTGCAAATCTAATTAAAATTAGAGCATTTCTCAACCGAATTGACGTTTACCCAATTGAGAATAAGACGGCAGAAATTTATGGAGATTTTAAGTCTGAAATTATTAAAAAATTTGG
>JANNFJ010001069.1:0-5500 GCA_031379725.1 Calothrix sp. OTE_75_metabat_31 | reverse complement strand
GTAATGACCTACATCACCAACTTTTCTGCCAAAAATTGTATTTATTGTGGTTGTTTTACCATTGCCTGTTTTGCCACAAATAAGAATACTTGGTCTGCGTTGTTCAGGTAGGTGGTGGCGGTACTTGTTGATAGTCTCGCTAAGAATGACAATTTGTTCTTCAAGTAATTTTGATTGGCTTACACTTTCATCGTCGTTAGAAGGCTTATTTTTAATTTCCTCTGTATCAGACTCTGGCTTTATCTGAGGTGAAGGATCTTCTTTGGACGAAGGTTTTTGATTTTCAGGAGATGGATTAGTTATGGCTAATAATTCATTAGCTGGATTAGGTTTAGCTAATAATCCATTAATAAATTCATCTGTTTTATCCATGAGTTTTATACCTTAATCAATAATTGCATTAAGTAATACTTCTTTAAGAGTTAGCTTTTCATTTTCTATCTCATCAATTGTGATTGTATCTACAATGTCAAATTTGGCTCCCCCATCACTTCCATCTTTACTTTTAAGTTCATTATCTAAGCGTTTGAGAAATTCAGTTGCCTCTGGTTCGTTACCAATCTGAATAAAGGAAATAGCTAATTCTTCGTCTCTTTCCATTTGACGTGATGCATCAATAATAACTCTCATGACCGCTTTACGGTCATCTGGTTCTCCATCAGTTACAACTATAATAGTTTCTCCATTTTTCTTGGCTTTTCCAGATGCTTTGCGCTGAAAATAGAGATTGATTGTATCTTCCAAAACTTCCGCTAACCTTGTTTTACCAATAGGCTCGCTCTCTTTAAATATTTGTGAAATTTTCTGAGCAGTTACGTTATCATAACGTTGAAATCGATTAGAAAAAGTGTAAACAGTAATGCCATCTGGATCGAATTCTTCACATTTACGTGCTAAGGCAAGTGTAGATTCTTGCATCATTTCCCAACGACTTATACCACCTTGCTGATCTTTAGTTGACATACTACCGCTTTTGTCAATAATTAAAGTATAGTCACGGTTTTCTAACATAATATTTTCCTCACTAAGTTGAGCTTTTTCTTGCTTAGTTTTATTGCCAAACAAAAATGTTCTATTTTTGGGGCAAGCAACAGGTCTTTAGTTGTAACCCACATTCCGCACTTAACGTGGTCTTTTCAAACCTATTTCAGTAGATCCTGCAAAATTGAAAGCATTAATGGTCGAACAGTTTAGACACTCCAGACAGCGCACAACTACTTACTACTAATGCGCCAATTCCCAGCACTAAAGGATTAGTTATGGCAACTACTGTCAAAATTGTTCCAGTAACAGTGGTAGCACCTGCTGCTGTAGCTACACTGCTTACACCAGTCCCAATAGCAGCAAGTCCCCAGTTATAGCAGCAGTTCCACCAATACCATGAAAAGCAATATGCCCTAAATGAGCCAAATGAGAAGAATGCGACATATTATCTCTTAGAAAATGTGTTCTTTGACTCTCCTATCATCAATGAAGTTACTGATAACTAACAAGTACAAATCCGGATCAGTTACCCCTCATGCTGTAGTGTTCCGTAAATGTACTTGAAATCACGATACAAATCAGTAATAATGCGGAGCTTAAAATCATCGCCAAAAGGGCTAAAGCAAATCAAAGAAGCGCGGGAGAGACGGGAATTAGCCATTGATCGAGAAGAATGGCTAGAAGAGGCTGGTAATTTTATTCCACCAGTAAAAAATGGTAAAAATATCGTTCCTGGAACTGTGTCGATTGGTACTTGGAAGCGTTTTTTGCAGGGTAAATCCGTTAAACCCTTATATTTCAAGGCTTTTTGCCAAGTCCTTAAACTCAATTGGGAGGACATTGTTGATACTGAGGATGAGCTTCAAAGCGCAAAGTATGAAGAATCATCACATATACAGCATGACTGGAATGGTGCGCCAGATGTATCAATTTTCTACGATAGAAGTATAGAAAGAAACCAGTTAAAACAATGGCTAACTAACGATAAATGCCGCTTGGTAACTATTTTGGCGATGGGTGGTGTGGGTAAAACTGCTTTGGCAGTAAAATTAGCCCAAGAGGTGAGTGGGGAATTTGACCACATTATTTGGCGCAGTCTGCGGGAAGCACCGACAGTAGAAAAAATTATTGCGGATGTGGTGCAGTTTCTTTCCCAGCAGCAAGAAATTGATTTACCGGAAAGTTTAGGGGAGAAAATCACGCGACTTATCCATTATTTACACAACTCCCGTTGTTTGCTGATACTCGATAATGGAGAGTCAATTTTGGAAAGTGCTTTTTCCACAGGTTGCTATCGTCAGGGATATGAAGGTTATGGTGAGCTATTTCGCAAGGTGGGAGAATCTCAGCATCAAAGTTGCTTGCTGTTAACTAGTCGAGAACAGTTTCAGGAGGTGCGACCATTAGCGGGGGAAAGCTTACCAGTGCGGGTTTTGAACTTAGAAGGTTTAGAGTCAGCAACGGAAATTTTGACTGCTAGGGGGATAAGTGGTTCACCGGAAGATATTAAAGATTTGGTAAAGCATTATCACGGTAATCCTTTGGCTTTACAAATTGTGCCGGCAACCATTAAAAAGCTGTTTAATGGTAATATCAGGGCTTTTCTCAATTCTGGAACAACTGTCTTTGATGATATTGATGATTTATTGACACAACAGTTTCAACGATTGACGCAACCCGAACAATCTTTGATGTATTGGTTAGCAATTCATCGTCAACCTGTATTGGAAAGTGATTTGATTCGGGATGTTTTGGGTTTATCACCAAAGCAAGTTCGAGAAGCTTTAAATTTCCTATCACGACGCTGTTTGATTCAATCTACCCATGAGGGTGTGACGCTGCAAAATGTAGTGATGGAATATGTGAGTCAGGTTTTTATTCACAAAGTAATTAATGAGTTGGAAAGTTGCGAATTAGAGTTATTGAGAACTCATGCGATTATTCAAGCTTCTGCACCCGATTCCATCCGGGAAAATCAAACGCAGGTGCTGTTAAAACCAATAGTAGAGTATTTATGCAAAAATCAGACGAAAAGAGTTATAGAACATAAACTTCGTCTGATTGTTGAGAAATTAAAAGAAGCAGAATTACAAATACCCGTGGGATATGCAGGAGGAAATTTAATCAATCTGTTAATCCAATTGCAAGTAAATTTGAGTGGGTACGATTTTTCTCGTCTTCCCATTTCCCAAGCTTATCTACAGGGGGTGGAATTACCACAAATAAATTTTAGCGATTGCAGTTTTGACAAAACTGTTTTTTCCCAATCTTTAGGTAGTATATTTAGCGTCGCATTCAGTCCCGACCAAAAATCACTGGCAACAGGGGGAATGGATGGACAAATTCGTTTGTGGGATGTGGCAGATGGTACTCAAATTCTAGCATGGCAAGCTCATGGTAATTGGATTCGCACTGTCGCTTTTAGTCCCGATGGTAAGCTGATAGCTAGTTGTGGTAATGACCATACGGTAAGGATTTGGGATAGTCAAACTGCAAAATGTTTAAAAATATTGCACGGACATACTGATTGGGTGTGGTCGGTGTATTTTGTGTTGGGTAAGCGATTTGCGATTAGTGCAAGTAGCGATCGCACTGCGAAAATTTGGAGTCTCGATTTAGGAGTTTGCATCTACACTTTCCACGAACCGGATCGGGAGGTTTGGTCATTTGCGTTTAGTAATGATGGTAAAACTTTAGCCACAGGTGGGGCTGACTCCGTTAAATTATGGAATGTTTGGACAAATCAATGTATTAAAACGGTTGAAGAAAGCTCAACACGGGTTCGGACTCTGGCTTTTAGTCCAGATGCTAAAACCTTGGTAGGAAGCAGCGATAATCAAAGTATCAAAGCTTGGGATGTAAAGACAGGTAAATGTTTACGGAGTATAAAAATTGCACCTACTGGTGCGATTTGGGCTGTAAAATTTAGTCCTGACGGTAAAACGGTAATGAGTTGCGGAACCGATAAAATTCAACTTTGGAATCTGGAAAATGGGGAACCGCAAATGACTTTCCACGAACCCCACCATCGCATTCGTTCTTTGGCTTTTAGTCCCGACCAAAAAATTATTGCTGTGGGTAGTGATGACCAGTTAGTTAGGTTATGGGATACGCAAACAGGTAAACCCATCAGAACTTTGCAAGGTTATAGCAATCGGATTTGGACTGTAGCAGTTAGTCCCATACCTAACCCAAATAATGTAGAGACGCGATATATCGCGTCTCCTTCACGATATATCGCGTCTCCTTATCTAGCCAGCGGTAGCGATGATGGTAATATCAGGCTGTGGGATGCAGCAACGGGTGAATGTTGTAAAACTTTATCGGGACATAAGGGCAGAATTCGTCACATTACCTTTAGTCCAGATGGTGAATTACTCGCAAGTGCAAGTCACGACCGCACAATCAAACTTTGGGATACAAATACGGGAGCATGTTTGAAAACTTGGTACGGTCATACAGACTGGGTATGGTCGGTCATATTTACCCAAAATAGTCATACCTTGATTAGTGCCAGCGATGACCACACTATTAGATTATGGGATACACGTACCAATCAATCTCAAATTTTAGGTAATTTAGAAACAGAATGGATGTGGGCGATCGCGTCCCATCCCCACGCGAATATTATTGCCACAACCGGAACAAGTCAAGCCATTAATTTGTGGGATATTCATAATGGTGTTTGTTTAACTAGCTTGATAGGACATACTCATCGGATTCGAGCTATAACTTTTAATGAAAATGGTAAATTACTTGCTAGCAGTAGCGACGATTTCAACATCAAACTGTGGGAAGTGGAAACCCAAAAATGCTTGCACAGCTTTTGGGGGCATCAAGGAGAAATTCGTGCTATGACTTTTATACCTCCATCCCCTAATACTCCATCTATCCTAGTTAGCGCTAGCGATGACCGCACCATTAAATTATGGGATACTCAAACAGGAAACTGCATTCAAGTATTAACAGGTCATCAAGACCGTATTTGGTCGGTTTGTTACAGTCCTCAGTTAGATGTCTTATTTAGCTGTAGCGAAGATGAAACCATCAAACTCTGGGATATTCGCACTTTTAAGTGTATAAAAACTTTAAGAATTTCTAAACCCTACGAAGGAATGAACATCAAAGGTGTTTCGGGTTTAACAGAGGCAGCAATAGAAACTTTGCGGGTTTTGGGTGCTGTTTTAGGCACAGGGCAAACCTGATAAATAATGTATATTGTTTTAGGAGTAGTGCAGCGGAAATAAGCATACCATTGTAGTGCGAGCATCTTGCTCGCTTTATAACATCTTGCTCGCTTTATAGAGTATGCTCGCACTACTTTTTATATCAAAATTAAAATATTTTTAAAATGGTATGGTTATTTACGCCATGCTGTACTAAAGTCCGGGTTTCTTAAAGAAACCCGGATTCTTTGAACCGTATTAGTAACGCAGCAAGACCTCGGAACGGTGCGTTACCAAGAGCGCTAACGCACCCTACATATACATATACTTTTACTTTATTTTCATAAATT
>JANNFJ010001065.1:0-6076 GCA_031379725.1 Calothrix sp. OTE_75_metabat_31 | reverse complement strand
CTAGTACTCCATGTCATAAGTTTTGATGGGTCGTAGCATAGGCGTCTCGCCTGTGCAGTCCGGTCAGGCGGGACGCCTAACCTACGGTTAATAATATATACCATCAAAATTAATGACATGAACTACTAGTTGTTATTTTCGTTCTAGAAAACGAGTTGCAAAATTTTGCGATCGCGTCGGAGATAAAGCCCTTGCTTTCAGTATTGCTGCCATCAAAAATGCATAAGATATTACCCCAATCACCACCAACAACAAAGCGTTAATTTCCCCTGTGGCATTCCACAAAGCATGAAGCCCAGCCGCTGTCAAATACCCTACCAGTAAAATTTGCCACCCTTGACTCGGTTTGAGAACAGCCAACCCAATAAAATATCCCAAGTAGCCACTATAAGCCATATGTCCCGCTACCAACCCTAAAATACGCGGAATCAATAGCTGCAACCCCACCAATTCACCAGCATCCGCACCAGCTTGTAATGCTACCGAACTTGTAATTTGGGGCACGTATTGACCTAGTGTTTCTAACAGTGTAAACCCAACCGCTGATGCTGTACCGAGTAAAATTCCATCGAGGGGTTCGGCAACACCAACACGCGATCGCCAAGGTTCAGGCAATGTTTTTGCGACAATCATTGCCCCCAACACGGGCAAGGCTTTGAGCAATTCCTCCATCAACCCAGCCCCGAAAAACATTCGTACTAATAACTCGGTCAGGGTAATCTGCTGGTTTTCTCTAGGTAAATTACCCGGTAAAATGACGCGAAAAACATAAATAAATAAATCCAAGATTGGACTTTTTAATAATAGTCCTGTACTTAATGCAACAGCTACCAATATCCACCAAGGCTTATGTTTGCCGCACAATCGGTAAATAAAATAGTAGGCAGCACAAGCTATATAAGTACCAACAATAATTTGATTCGCTTGTGGTTGCCCAACGGTAGCAAACATTAACACGACGAATATTACAGTCAGAATTCCCGGTACTAAATAAGCTTTACTCGTTAAATCTTTTCCTGTAGAAATAATTGGAAATAACTGGGTAAAGCTGACTCCATCAGTTTGTGTGGGGGGGTCGTATCGATTGGCACTTTCGAGTGATGTCACATCGGGTTGACCGATAACCGTTGCTTGGTGATAAGTTTCATACTCAAAATTGAGTTGGGGCCCATCTTCTGCAAGGGCAATGCGATCGCCACTTTGTAATTCCTGACATCCTTCCAAACGCCGTCCGTTCAAATAAGTACCGTTAGCACTACTCAAATCGCAAATCACCCAGGTATATCCACCACCATCGGGCGATGGCGATAAAGGACGAACTACCGCATGACGACGCGATACCATCCGATATTTAACAGCATCTAAGACAATTTGACAACCGGGGTCACGTCCAATTACTACCTCTTTTCTTTCGAGTAGTGAGTAACCGGATTCTGGACTGTGCGCTACTCCATTACCAGACACTAGCCGCAGATAAGCATTTTTTCTTGCGTTTTTGCCTGCCATCGAGTTACAGGGTACTTCCAAACATTTTAAAGGACGAACTTGGCAGTAGGACTAAAACAAACCGCCATACCAGCAACGCTGCTAAATCCACTATAGCTTTACTCCCTACTATCAAAATTAGAAATTAAAAATAAAATATAAAAACATTTTTAGCCAAGGTTAGCCCGGATTCTATTTAATAATCTAAAAATCCCACCGGAGGAAAACAAGTTTTGTATAGTGCTTATCATTTACCTAAAATTCATTTCATTTAAAAGGCACAAACGTTACAAGTGATATTACAACTCAAATCGATTTTCTCAATAACTATCGAAATCTGGCTATATTTCTTTAGTGTATTAGTTCCAAAGCAATATTGATGTACCTATTTGTACTGTTTTGATGAATTCGAGCAAAAAATATCATTAAATCTTTGTAATTAATCAATAAATTTTATAAAAATTCACATTTAGCTCAAAAAGTAGACGTAGAAGCCCGGATTCTTACCTCCACGGCAACTTACTAAATTACAGCAGATTGCAGCTTTATAAAACATAGTATATCAGGCTAAAATCAAGAGGGCGCAATGCCTTGCGCCCCTACCGTGTGGTTTAATTACCAGCAAAAATGCTGTAAACTAAGGGACTTCCAATATAAAAATTATTCCATCATGATGGCGCAATGCCTTGCGCCCTACACATTAGTTTTCAATTTGGAATAATTTATTTTTTGGTATTCCCTAAATTAAATTCTGCCAATGCTTTGGGAAAGTTTAGATTTTCATGTCCTGAACGACTGAGCTTAATTAAAGCAAACCGTTCTAAAGGTGATAAAATAGTCCATTGTTCGATTGTTAAAGTCGTACCAAATTCAATTGCTTTCTCTTGAACAGTTTCGGGTATCAAATTTGTATCCATCCAAGCTGGATTCGGTTCGATGGGTAACAGTGATGGAGCATTACCTGTACGTTGAGATATGAGGTTTTGTAAATCTTCTCGATATTTGGAAATTTCCGATTCTGTGGTGCATGGTTGCTCAACTAAAGCTTGCCGTTCATCTGGAGTCATCTGATTCCAGTCGGTTAATTTTAATTTGATACCGCATGTGTCGAGATTATATCGTGCTTGCATGGGGATACAACGCAGCGAATCGACGAAATCGGCTTCAAATTCAAAGAATTTTATCATGGCTGACTATATTATAAATTATTAATATCTTGGTTTAGAATTACTAATACGGATGATAAAATAACTGATTGATAAAGCGAGAATAGCGATACCAAGACCAATAATATCCATTCCTTGGACTTTATCTAGATCGAGGATAATAATTTTTCTTGCTACTGCAATCAGAGATGTAACGATTACTAGTTCAACTTGTAAAACATGCTTTTTTAAGTATCCTGTAATATTTTCTAATATTTCTAAAGCAATTAAAACATTCAAAAACAAACCAAATATTTTAAATAATGTTTTGTAAAAATTTCCATAATTTCTCGAAAGCATTTCCCTGGAAGTAAATACGATTAAGTCGGCAACAGCTAATAAAATTACAAGCAACATAAAAATCGAGAGAAGTTTCGCTACTGCTACCTCAATATGTTCAATGAGGTGCATAAAATTCTCGTCTCGAAAAGTTTCTCGCAATCGTTTGAATAGTCTACTCATTTGGCTTTTCCCCTGATGAAGTAACAAATCAAACATCAGAAAGCAATGGAAAAACACCATAGACAAATCAAATCGATTCCATAAATATCTCTTGCTAATTTTTATTTGATGTTGTAAAGGTGCTTTTTGCTTCTGTGCCATCGTTGAAGTTACATAAACAAAATCCATCCAACTTGAAAAGTATTATGTATTTGTCCTGCGTATTTGATGTCTCAGAAATGCTCCTTCGATTTTGATGCAGCAGCATATACTGAAAATGTATTTCCCCAAGAGTAATTACTGCGTTAGAGAAACTTGAACGCACCACTTTTTTGTACTAAGAAAGTACTAATAATTTTCAGATTGGATATGTTAGCAGCTTAACATTGGGAGGGTTGCAATTGATAATTTTTAATCGTGAGACGTTCGGGGATTGAATCGACGGTAATTGGTATTAATTGGACAGCACAAGCTTTTAATTCGGGTTGAAGCGAGTCGGGGCAAGCTTGCGGATGGGTTAGGGCATTAGCTTCGGCATTGTCAGCCCATAATGCACCCCAATGCATGGGGACAAAAACAGTACCGGGTGCGATCGCCTTTGTAATTTTAGCTGGAAACTGGGCTTGACCGCGACGCGATCGCACTTCGACGATTTGCCCCTCAACTACCTTTAGTTTTGCAGCATCACGGGGATGGATTTCGATGAAGGGGTTGGGGTGCATCTTTTGAATTTTCTCAATTCTTCCCGTACGGGTTTGGGTATGCCAATGTCCGTAAAGTCTGCCTGTAGTTAGCACAAAAGGATAATCGGGTTCGGGGGGTTCAGCTAATCCTCGTGAATAATATGCTCCAAATCGAGCGCGTCCATCGGGGGTATGAAAGCGTAAATCGGTGTAAAGTCGTTTTGAGGCAGCAGGCAGTCGGGAATAGGGGTATTCACTATTCCTCAGTTCTGGATAGGGCCATTGAAGAGGACCCTTTACTTGTAACTCCTGGTGACTGATTCCGCTCATATCGCAGGGACGATTGCGGGTTAATTCGACAAACTCGCTATAAACTTCCCCAGAATTGGCAAAAGCAAACTCACCTACAAACCCTAACTTCCGTCCAACTGTAGCAAATATATCCCAATCGGCTTTTGCTTCTCCTGGTGGTTGTCGAAATGCTTGGCATAAAGTTACTACTCGCTCGGAATTGGTCATGACACCAGTTTTTTCGCCCCACTGTGCCGCTGGTAGTAAAAGATGGGCGTAAGCTGCGGTTTCCGTGGGATAGTATGCGTCTTGGTAAATTGTAAAAGGCGATCGCATTAAGGCTTTTTTAGTCCGTTCCAAATCGGGCATACTCACAGCCGGATTTGTAGCCGCAATCCAAAGCAGTCCAACTTTATCCTCTTCCAAACTGGTAATCATATCCCAAGCAGTCAAACCGGGATTAGTGGAAATTTGCCCCGGCTTCAATCCCCAAAATTGTTCTAACTGTGCCCGGTGTTCGGCATTTTTTACCAACCGATAACCGGGTAATAAATGTGCCAATCCTCCTGCTTCCCTTCCTCCCATCGCATTCGGCTGTCCGGTCAAAGAAAAAGGCCCCGCACCCGGTTTACCGATTTGTCCGGTCATCAAGTGCAAATTAATGATAGTTCTAACTTTCGCAGTCCCTTCCGAAGACTGATTCACACCCATTGACCACAACGATAATACCCGTCGTGATTCCCCCCAGTAACGAGCGGCTTTTTCTAAATCTTCGATACTAATACCGCATTGACGCGATACTACATCCGGCGCATAGTGGCGAATGACTTCCGCATATGCGGGAAAATTAGCGGTACATTCGTCCATGAAAGCAGTATCAATATAGTTCCACCGCATTAATAGATGAGCAATACCGTTGAGTAAGTCAATATCTGTCCCCGGACGGATTGCCAAGTGTAAATCTGCGGCTTCTGCGGTAGGTGTGCGTCGGGGATCGACGACAATTAATTTAACTTTGCGGTTCTTTTTGTGGTATTTCTCAAAGCGGTTGAAGGCAATAGGGTGACATTCGGCAGCGTTTGTACCGATTAAAAAAGCGCAGTCGGTTTGTTCGAGGTCATCGTAGCAGCAAGGAGGCCCGTCAGCACCAAAGCTTTGGATGTATCCAGATACGGCAGAGGACATGCATAAACGTGAATTGGCATCGAAGTTATTGGTGCCGAGACACCCTTTCATAAGTTTTTGGGCTATGTAGTAGTCCTCGGTTTGGAATTGCCCGGAACCGTACATGCATATTTCGGAGGCTTTGGTCGATTGAATGGTGGTGATACGGTCGCAAATCAAGTTAAATGCCTCGTCCCAAGTGATGCGGCGAAATTCTTGGTCGAGGGAATCGCGTACCATTGGGTAACGCAGTCGGCTTTTATCGAGGGATTCGGCGATGGTAGCACCTTTGACACATACCATTCCCTTACTCGATGGGTGGCTTTTGTCTCCACGTACTTTCCAGATGGGGTTGCCTTGCTCATCTCGGTTGGTGGCTTTGCCTGATTCGGCTGGGGGGGATACTTCGAGTCCGCAACCTACGCCGCAGTATGGACAGAGGGTTTTGGTGAATTCTGTCATAGTTGTAGATGTTCCGTTTTGGGGAATGTTTGAAATTTTTATATGTAGAGTTTTTTAAATTTAATAAATATGGAGTGAAGGAACCACAGAGGACACAGAGTCCGCAGAGGAAGAGGAAGAGAGGGAATGGGTTTCTTTCTCTGTGCCCTCTGCGTCCTCTGTGGTTCGTTACTAAAAAATATTTTGGTAAAACGAGTAAAATCTTTGATTTCACTATAGAGACATAGCACAGCTACATCTCTATGAATTCTAATTCGATTCTTCAGCAAAGCCTTCGTCAGTAGAGATTGTTGACTGTGAAGTAACTTTCACTAATTCACCTTCATATGCAGATGCAAACGAACC
>JANNFJ010001062.1:0-2513 GCA_031379725.1 Calothrix sp. OTE_75_metabat_31 | reverse complement strand
ACTCCATACTTACTATTCACCATACCGGGATATCTATAAGGTGTATCGTCAGGCTTGGTACCAAATAGACGGATCGAAAAGCCGCCCAGCCAGAGGTAAAAGCCAGGAGTGAGTGTATCCATGCTGTAGGCGATCGCCCTTTTCTGCTCGCTGGCGATTGCGGTTGGAGGAAAAGTTTTGGATTGGTCAGCAAGGCTCATATAACAGCACCTGAAGCTTGATTTAACTACCTAGGTATTATTGTACCCTAGATATCGGATGCATCAGGATGAGAAGTAACAACTACGGCTGAGGTTTTGAAGGAAAAATTGATCAATGTTAAGTTCAGCTTCAGGAAATTTGCAGTGTGTTAATATAACCTAACAAGTAGTTTTTCTGAAAAACCTATGGATCCTAAAACTAAAATCATTCCTTTGGAGTTGTCTGATGGAACCATAGTTAAAATTGAAGTAACAGCGATCGGAGAACAACAAATTAGCTCTCCAAAACAACTTTTTAGTGAAGCTACGACGGCTATTAGAAGTATTACTTCTGAAGTAGCTGGAATGCTCAGAGAGATTCAAGGTGAAATTCAGCCTGATAAGGTTAGTGTCAAGATAGGTTTAGAGATTGCGATCGAGTCTGGGCAACTGACGACTTTGATTGTGAAGGGCGCTAGTAAGGCTAATTTTGAGATTTCGATGGAATGGACTAATAAACCACCTATGTAAATATAATTCTGAGCTAGATATGGAAGATCAGCAATTAAAGAAATCAATTCAGCAATGCACTGTCCGAATCCATACTAATAGTGGAGTTCTCTGTACAGGTTTTTTTGTAGCTGCAGGTCTAATTCTTACTTGTGCCCATGGAGTTAAAACAGAAACGTCAAACCTAATTAAGATTTACTGGAAAGAAAAAGATCAGGAATATCCAGCTGAGGTTTGGGATTTCTCAAAAACATTTGATCTGGCAATTCTAAAATTGACTTCTGAAGTTGAACTTGAACATCCATGTGTGACCTTCGATAGTGCTAAGCTTGAAACTAATATTCTTCTTTACAGCTTTGGCTATTCAAGTTCATATTTTAAAGGAGATGATTTTACTTGTAATTATGAAGGTTCGGGTACTAAAAAAGATGATTCAACCTTACACAAATTAAAAAAAGGGCAGTTTGAGGAAGGTTTTAGTGGCTCACCTTTGGTAAGTTTTTCTACAGGTAATGTCTGCGGAGTTGTATGTATTTCTAGACATGAAAACACAGACTTGGGAGGGCGCGCAGTACCTACAGAAACTGTTTTGTCTGTATTTCCAGATCTCAAAGGACTTAATTTTCAATCCCATGAAAAAGATAAGTTTCAATCTATACTGCGTTGGATTCTGAACTTAAATTTCAATGAGGATGGTTATGACTCTAAACACCCATTAGCAGAATACTTTCGTAAAGCTGGAGAATGGATACTCAGAAGCTATAAAATAAATTCAAAGATTGACAACTCCTGCAGAGCTTCGCTGGGAGCAATTAGAGATAGTTTAAAATTACCACTTGATGAAACTACAGAAATCAATAAAATAATCGAGAAAATTTATGATGAGAGTATCGAGAACACACAATTGTGTTATGAATCCTATCAAAAAACAATAGATATATACTATCAAGATAAACCAAACTATGATGTCATGTTATCTAAAAACATAAGAGAATTAGAAAAAACACTAGGACTTAGCAAAAAAATTGCAGGATGTTTCCTCACTCGCTCAGGGTATGAATCACTAGAAACCGGAGATATTAAAATAGCAGTAAGTAAATTCAAAGAAGCAATAAAAAGAAACCCTAAGTGTGCACTATCTTACAGACTGCTGATTATATCTTTAATCAGGGCTGTTTCATTCTAATCAAGCTTTCATCCTGCACGCACGGCTTCTAGGCTTTTGATAACTCAATTAAGACTTTACAGCGGTTCTCGGGACTCATATTCTGAAGATTGCGTAGTATTTCTAATGTCCCTCACATGTTTGAGAATCGCTGTAGGAAGAGCTTTAGTTCATAACTAGGTCGATTATTTGAAAGTGATTCAGAGCCATTCTTCTGATTTTATATTTGACTAGAATCGCTGAATTTTCTTCAGAGCAGGTCATTCAGTAGAATGAAATACCCCTAGATATCAACCTACTTATTACAAATACTAGCCTGTTATGGAATTTAATAATACAGTCGTTGTGGCAATTTTGTGTAGTTTATAATCACGTATTCTATGATAACTATTTTCATGTATTCTAGGTGCAGATCTTTTTAATTTCTTTTTTTTCATTTTAAGGTGTAAATCATTTATGCTTTTTTCTATCCACGCTTCCTGTGCACATTTTTTTATTTTACATGGTAGTAAAAATTCTGGTATTTGTGGATATGTTCCTGAGTTAATATGTGTTCTTGGGTTAAAACTTTTTCCTGGGTTAAAACTTTTTCCTATTTTCGATATATTTTTAATCAAACCAGCTGTTACTGGTTGGCAATCATAGAGAACAGTCGCTGT
>JANNFJ010001008.1:0-3679 GCA_031379725.1 Calothrix sp. OTE_75_metabat_31 | reverse complement strand
GGCGCAAGGGCAAACAATGTTAAAATAAATCCGATACTGCGTAACCCGACAAAAGCTAACTCTCCTAGTAAAGGAATCAGAGGATAACGCCTCAAATTCAAAGAAGTTGTATCGTTACTATCAGATTTTTTTACCTTTAATTTTTTAACAAAACTTAATATTGGGTTCAATAACCGGGGATGGAGAATACAAATTACCCCCATCAAACCGAGTATTTGCAAAATTCGGATGTTCGGGTTGTCACTATATGCAGTCAATTCACTACTAAATACAACAATAACAATTAAAGCCGCAGTTGCCATTAATACAGGTTCGAGTAAAACACTCAAAGTTGCAGCATCTACAGCAACCCCCGCATTTTTGGCAGCAAGAATGCGTCCGTAGTAATGCCATACATTACCCGGTAGATATTTGGCAATATTGGTTTTTAGGTAAACTTGGATAAAATGCAAAGTCGGTACAGGTTGATTGAGTTCGTTAAGTATCCACGTCCATACCCAACCGGCCCAAGTGTGTGCGATTAAAGTCGTGACCGTTGCTAGACCAATAACTGCCCATCCAACTCCATCAATACGGATATCTGTCAGTTGTAACCAATTATCCTTGAGGGTTTTTGCGATAAAAAATAAAGTTCCACCCAAAATTAGCCAGCGCAGTATCCGTTTAAACATGGTAGTAATTTTTAGATTGGCTTTCGAGTGCGATTTTTAATGAAACAACCGTAAATATCAATTTATAAATTTAGCTTATATCCCCCTTGAGTAAGAGAGTGATTTTTGGACAAGATCATTAAAAATGTTACTTTTGTCAGATGAAAATAGTTTTTCTATTCCCTAGTCTTAGAAATGATTGTGCAAGCGCAAGTTTAAAAAACAATTGCTTGTATTGATCTAATTTGCAGTCTCGAATCAAAGGAGAGCGGGGTGAAGACCTTATTTTCTAGTGTCAAACTAAAATTACGCCACATCGCAACTGTCACACTGGCAAGTTTATTGTTGTTAATAAGCACTATTTACAGCAATCCGGCAGATGCACAAGCTGCGAACCTCAACAATCAAACTGTCCGAATGGGCGACACGAATTTGAACAATTCGCAACAATTAATAGCCGCTACTCAAGCCGAATTGTTATATCCAGGTGCAGAAACACCACAAGGTAGAGCAAAAAAAGAAGCCGAAATGCCAATTATTACTGAAAAAAGCTTTCAACCCAAACCAGGTGGTACAATCCAACGTCAATCGGATGTAGGGGAACGTTTTAAAGACCGAGTTGAAACGGTAAAAGAGTCAGTTAAAGAAGCATCAGCATTTTTAAAAGATAAAGCCGACGAAGCATCAGCTAGACCAGAATTGCAAAAAAATCCTGCTGTTGGTAAGTAATTTAATTTTGTTAAACTTTGAGCCGCAGATAAATGTAAGATAATCTAGCAGTAATGCAAACAATTTACAAGTTCGATATTAATTTGCATTAGCTAGTGATATCGAACTTCAATTAATCAACAAATAAAAGAGGAGCAACAAAGTGAAACGACTATCAATTTGGTTAAAAAGTTTACGTCCAGTCAAGATTTTATCAGCCACATTAATCTGTATGCTTTTGTTTGTTTCGCAAGCATGTGATTCTGCAACTGCGACAAAAACAGATACAGAAAAATCTGAACAATATTTGCCTAAAGACGCAAAAGCAAAGTCACCTTATGAAGGTGGAATGAATAATTTTAGCGATATCGATGCAAGAGCGAAAGATGCAAAAACCGAAGCAAAAGTGAAAGCACAAGAACTTAAACAACAAGCTGAATCTAATATCGGAAACAAGGGTTCGATAAATGCTGTTGAAAACGTTCGTCGTGTTGCTAATGATAGCGGTAAGTTAGGAAAAAATATTCAAGACAAAACAGAATCTGTAACAGATAAATTAGGTGAAGAAACTGGTAGTTTTGTTGATAGTGCAAAACAAGGTTTAAAAAATATCAAAAATAACACTCAAAATGCCCCCGGATACGTATCAGATAAAGCTGAACGTACATTTGGCAATCCTTTAGAAGGGGTAAAAGAAGGAGTTAAAGATGCGGGTAATGCGGTAAATCGAACTCTTAAAGAAGCCGATGATAAATCCAGAAAGAGTGCCTATGATACCGGTCGTACTATCGACGAACAAGGAAAAAACTTAATTGAAGAAGCCCGTCAAGCTGTTAAAGATGTGCTTGATTAATTTGTCAATGGTCAGTGGTCATTGGTTAGTAGTAAAGAAAAGTCAATGGTCAGTGGTCATTGGTTAGTAGTAAAGAAAAGTCAGCCGTGTAATAGAGTATTTTTCTCATTACGCGGACTGACTTTAATTTTTGACAACTGACCATTAACAACTGACAACTGACCACTGACCACTAATTACTGACTATACCAAGTTTGTAAAGCAATTCGGTGAATTTCCCGCCAGGGTAAATTATGTTTTCTTGCTAATTCGGCACAGTCTTCATATTCCGGTTGAATGTTACTTATTATTTTATTTGTAGCCTGTCCTTGCCATGCTATTTTGACACGTACTGTTCCATATTCAGTTTCCACTATTTGAATTTCGCGTTTAAGGGTACTACGTTGCTGTGTGGAAGTGCGAATTCCTAAAGTTGTAGTTTCGCGGAATAAAATTTCCTGAACGCGATGTAAATTTTCGGGGCGACAAATAATAGTAATTAAAATACCCGGACGTGACTTTTTCATGCCAATAGATTGAGTAAATACATCTAATGCACCAGCCGTAAAAAGTATATCGTACAAATATCCGACTGCCTGGGGATTTAAATCATCAATTTGGGTTTCGAGAACCGAGATTGTTTCGACGAAAGGACTAGTATTAATTGTATTTAATTGATAGGTATTTGTGTCAGCAGCTAACCCCAACCAAGCTTGCAAAATATTCGGAATCGGTAAATTTAAATTTCCTGCACCAAGCCCAACCTGTTTGATAATCATCGGTGGTGGGGAACCAAATTGACATGCCAAAGTAGTTGCGATCGCAGCACCTGTAGGTGTGACTAGTTCTTTCTCGATGCCGTTATTGTAAACTGGACAATCGCGCATTGACCATAACTTCAACACAGCGGGCACGGGAACAGCCATCAGCCCATGTTCCGCCTTGATAGTACCCCCACCCGTCGGAAATGCCGAGCAGTACATCAAAGGCAAACCGCGTTCATCACAGCTAATATCCAACCAGTCCAACCCCAAACAAGTTCCAACAATATCGACAATGGCATCCACCGCACCAACTTCGTGAAAATGCACTTTCTCCGGTTCAATACCATGCACAGCCCCTTCTGCGATCGCAAGCTGGCGAAATATACCCAAACTCCACTCCTGCACCCGTTGGGGAAATTTAGCTTGAAGAATCATCGCTTCAATTTCTGGCAAATGTCGTCCGTGGTGGTGGTCTTGATGGTGATGGTGTTCGATTAATACATCTACCTTCGTTGCTTCCTGCCCATTGCGGTGGACTGTTTCTGCCCTCAATTTATACTCGTTTTCAATTCCCAAATTATTAAGTTTTTCCGTCAAATACTCAATCGGGACACCCAGGCTTACCAAAGCACCCAAGCACATATCACCGGAGATTCCTGTAGGACATTGAAGATAAATTAGTTTACTCATAATAATTGTCAGTTATTAGTTGTCAGTTGTTAGTT
>JANNFJ010001006.1:0-5537 GCA_031379725.1 Calothrix sp. OTE_75_metabat_31 | reverse complement strand
CTAACAATTCTAGAGGAACTAGAGTGCGGGTTTGCAAGTTGCTAAGTATACCAGCTTCGGCTTCGCGCCAATATACTTTACCTGCGGGTGGTAGTTGCGTAGCATCAACTATTACAGGTTTACGCTGTTCGTCTAAAGTTGCTGCTTGCTTAAATGGTTCTTTGGCTTGGCGGTAAATTTTTTCAGCTTCGGCGATATTTCCGGCTAAGTATAATTTATCGCCTTCCATCAACTTTTGCTGACGGGTGATTTCTTCGGGAGTTGGTGCGGGTTCCTGTGCTTCGGAGTCAGGTTTTTTCTTATCGCCTTCATCCGTTGGCTTTTCCTCGGTATTTGCTTCGGGTTTGGTTGATTCTTCGGGTTTTTGAGAATCTTTGGTTTTTAAAGTTGGCTTGTTATTACTTGCTTCATATAAAGTATCCTGCGGTGGAGTTACTTCGATTAAAACGGGATTTAAAGTATTTTCGAGCGAATCTTTATTTATAATTTCAGCAGTAGACGCACTTGGTTGCTGGGCAGGTGAGATTGTCGGTTGCGTCAGGATGATTATTAAAGATGTTCCAACTGAGATATACAACCAGTGGAAGGACAGGAACAGCGATTTCCATCTACGTTTCATAACACGGCTTACCTATGTGCAAGTAGCTGTCTTTTTTTCACTGTATGAGGAAACACTGCCGTTGCATAGTGCCTTGTCAAAAACTTACACAATCTCTACGCAATCTCTCAACTCTTCCTTTAGCTAGATGTTTTTCAACCTAGAAAAACAATTCGCTGCCAGCAAACAGCAAAAATGCAGACTAATGCAGCAACTATTAACAGGTAAAAAACGACAAAAAAAATTCGCGTCTTCCGTGCCAACTAATTGGCTTCAACAAATTACCGGTTCGTTCAAAGATGAGCCTGGATTTGATGAGGTAATAGCCTATGGAAGCGCTATTCGTGAAGGGGAGAAATTAGCGACTAAAACGCTAGAGGAGTTATGAAATATTTTTAAATACTGACAAACAAAGATGCTACCTGTTGCTTACTAAGGCCCACTAATAAACTGTCATTCTGACCGAAGGGTTCGCGCTTCGCGTTCCCGCAGGGTAGAATCCCATGTTACGAACGTAGTCGAAAAAAGCACCAAATGCTCGCGTAAGCGGCTCCGTTGACGCAGCCGACTATCAAAGCGCTAGGACGATTGAGTATCCCACTTGATATCCATCGACGTTCAATTTGTATTGAGATGCTTCCTACGTCAGCATGACAGTCTGGGCACTTTTTACTTGGAATACTCTAAATTTTGCACTTATGCTTCGGAATACTATTGTACTACGCTCCCACGAGGGCAACTCTATTAATCGAACAGCATATTTATTTATTCTCCGAATTTCGCATCACCGCATCCAATAATTTACCCGCACCAAATCGAACTACATCGGTACAAGGCAAACCTGTCTGTGCCTCAACTTTCAAAATTTCCTCTTTTGCAGTAACTTCATCAAAATTTGCTGTGTTCAAAGCGATACCAGCTACCGGAACCTTCGCAAATGCTCCCCCAGCTCTCGCTACCATCTCATAAAGCTTTATGACCTCTACCAATGGAGGAATCGGCACATCCTCCAATACCTCTGTTTGTCCTGCCCGATGCACTAAAATCATTTGTGTGGGCTGCGAACCGCGTATCAATGGTAACGTCGCTGTCGAACCAGGATGCAACAACGAACCCTGCCCTTCGATGTGCAAAATATCGTAATTTTTCCCGTACCGCAGTACCATTCCTTCCACTGCACCCGCTGCATAATCGACCCGAATGGCATCTAACGGCACGCCATCGCCTTCTAACATTAACCCGGTTTGCCCGGTTGCCAAAAATTTAGAACGCCATCCGCGCAACCTCGAAGCATGATGTAACTCCAAACTAGTTGACATTTTGCCCACAGCCATATCTGTTCCCACAGTTAAGATCCGGCGACAAGTAAGGTTTCGGGCTGAACCTGTAGCTATACCCAAATTAGGGGGTTCCTTTCGCACATCCCAAATTAGCTGGTCGGGTTTGACCATCAGTGCTTTCAACTCTGGTATATTTGCCAAGGGACTGTGCAAACCGTTGACAATCGACATTCCCGCTTTTACAGCATCCTTGAGTTCGTGCCAGTAATCATCGGGTAACATGCCACCCTTTGGCGCAACTCCAATTACCAAAACTTGGGGCTGGTATTTCAATGCTTCTGTAAATGATGCCACAATTGGCACATTTCTTTTAATACCCGTTAACTCAGTAATCGACTGTCCTGCACAATCTCTATCGATTACAGCAACAATCGGGGATTCGCTGTAACGTAACAACGATAATCCCGTTTTTCCAATTCTCCCTTGAACTCCACCATGCAAAAGAATTGCAATCCTTTGATTAAGTGCTAACCGCACAATATTCTACCCCCAACCCCGATGAATCATTTGGAAATACGCGCCCTTGGTGCAGAATTGCGCCGCAAAAAGGGTCATTAATTAGATTAAGATGGCTATCTAAATCGAGATAATCGGCTAAAGGAGATAATTGCGCTGCCGCAGTATTCGCCAAACCGCTATCCGAATAACAACCAAACATAACTTGCAAATCGCAAGCACGGGCAGTATTTATCATCCGCATCATTTCGGTTAAACCGCCCGCTTTCATCAGCTTAATATTAACCCCATCAATAAAGCTTGCCAATTTAGGAATATCTATACTAGTGAAGCAACTTTCATCGACGAATATCGGTAAAGGTTGATGCTGCTTCAACTGTGCCAAATCAGCTTCACATCCCAAGGATAACGGTTGTTCGATATATTTCACACCCAAATTTGCTAGCCAATTGCCCATTTTTACCGCATCCGCTAAATTCCAACCTCCATTAGCATCGACAAATAACTCCAATTGTGGTGCTTCTTCTCGGACTGCCAGCAACATTTGCTTATCGGCTTCAATCCCTGTGGGGTTGCCTAACTTAACTTTTAAAATTTGGATATCAGCATATTCTAGCCAGTCACGGACTCGTGCTTTTGCCCCATCAGGTGTATTAATCCCAATTGTCACCGAAGTTGGCGCGATCGCATTCCGATTCAAACCCCACATTTTCCACAACGGCAACCCGACACGTTTTCCCTGCCAATCATACAATGCCATGTCAATCGCAGCCCTTGCGGAGGAAGGAAGGTTTGTATGGATGAAAATTTGTTCGATTTCTTGCCTTTGGTCAGGGTGAAATGGTTTAAGCACAGGTGCAATTTGCAACAGTGCATTCTCTATCATCTCCGTAGTTTGCGGTTCTCTTCCTGCCCGAAAGGGCGAAGCTTCACCCCAACCTTCGACACCATCCTGTACAATTTTTACCCATATGTTGGTTGTTTGTGCAGTTGTTCCATAACTAATCGTTAAAGGAAACCGTTTGCGGACGGTAAATATTTCTACTTTTATTTGCATGTCTAGTGTTTTGTGAATGGGGGTATAATTTTATCTCGCGCAGAGGAGGCAGTGCGTTGCGGAGGTACTTACGACAAGCCGCTGCGCGTCTACCCTCCGTTGTAGCACCTGCCGTCGCGCACCAGGCGCAAAGAGTAAGAGTTTTACCATACTCCATTTTTAATTTCATACTTCAATTTAATAACGGCGCATGTTGATGGTAAAACTATCTGAAATTCTCATATCTCAAAATGGGACAGGCTTTTTGGCCTATCCTCCGAGTTAATTGGTTTTGTTAAGATTAAAATATATGTTTATTCTCAATTGTACTTATGGAAAAATGGAAACTTTTACAATCGCAAATGGTTTTAAATCATTCTTGGTGTAAAGTTCGACGTGACGAAATTGAGTTACCGAATGGCAAGATTATAGATGATTTTTTTGTGTATATCAAACCCGATATTGCATACATTTTACCTATAACCGTAAATAGGGAAATAGTCTTTGTACGGCAATACCGACATGCAATGGATGATTTTTTTATCGAACTTCCGGCTGGGGGTTTTGACCCCTCATCTGAGGATGCCCAGTTAGCTGCTTTGCGGGAATTAAAGGAAGAAACTGGGTATGTTGCCAAAGAAATTAAAAAGATTGCAACGTTATATAGTAGTCCAGGTAAAGATACGAATCAAATCCATTTGTTTTTAGCAGAGAATGTGGTGAAGGTCAGCGGGCAAAATTTGGATATTACAGAAGAGATTGAGGTTTTATTGATTCCGATTGATGAGGTTCTAGAGAAGATTCATCAAGGTAAGATTTGCGTTGCGGGGACTGTGGCAGCGTTGTTTATGGGGTTGAATTTTTTGAGGAATAATTAATTATTGTAGGTTGGGTGCAGTGAAGCGTAACTCAACATTTATTTTCAGGTTGCTTTTTTTATAGTAATTTTCAGTTAAGTACAGATGAAATTACTATAAATCTTGTGGCTGGGCATCCTGTCCGCCATTTTGTATTTCACCAGATGCTATAGTTAATTAATGATTATGATGCATTAATTTCGCTATATTTAATTGATGATTGTGATGCATTAATTTAATTCGATGGCGGGAGGAAGGGCGGGGAGACCCCGCCCCTACGTTTTCCACTGGTTTAAAATATAGGAATAAAACCAATTTTTATCAACTTTATCCATCGCTAAAATTTTTCTCCCTCCCGATACTACTTTTGTTCTTCCTTGACTTTTACCTGTGGTAATAATCTCGGTTTCAAATTCTCGTAATTCAAAAGCTTCGGGATGACCAAGATATGCTGTTGCAAGTACATCCCAGGCATAATAATCTTGGGGAATTACTAATGCATAACATTGCCCAACTAAATCACAAATTGGATATTGACGCTGTTTACCAATTTTTTTAACAAACTCAGATGTGACAGGGATATTATTAGTAATGTCTAACGAACACATAATAATTTGAATTGAACTTTGCCAGACTCGTCCAACTGAAATCGGGTCCCAATATGCATTCCATTCGGCTGAACCATCTTGTCCGGGTTCCCAGTTTTTTTCGACATTACCGGGGACGTTTAATGCACCGCCCATCCAAATTAGGCTTTGGATTTTAGCTTCGATTTCGGGTGCATTGTCGAGTGCAACCGCAAGATTGGTTAACGGCCCGGTCATTAGTAATGTAACTGGTTCGGATGCTTCTTTTAAGACCCTAACCATAAAATCTTGACCGGGTTCAGTAAGTAATGGCGTTTGAATCGTTTCGGTTTGGTTGAGAATGGGGAAATGGTCAACAACGAATGAATCACGACGGTACATCTGAGGAAATGGATTGATTCCACGTACTGTACTTTCGGCTACGGGAATATGCGATTTTCCCATCAAATCTAACATTTTCCGGGTTGCACTGACTGCTGGTTGAACATAACAATCAGCAGGTGTAACAATAACACCGAGAGGTTCGATATGTTCCATTGTCATCAGCAACATAGTGGCAAGATAATCGTCAATTGCACCATCATGATCCATTAATACAGGTTGTTTTGTCATCTTTTAGTTGTTAGTGGTCAGTGGTCAGTTGTTAGTGGTCAGTTGTTAGTG
>JANNFJ010000974.1:0-2236 GCA_031379725.1 Calothrix sp. OTE_75_metabat_31 | reverse complement strand
CACTAACCAATAACAACTGACCACTGACCAATAACAACTGACCACTGACCAATAACCACTGACCACTGACAAATAACCACTGACCACTAACCAATAACAACTGACCACTAACCAATAACAACTGACCACTGACCAATAACCACTGACCACCAACAACTGACCAATGACCATGAACTTTAACAAACTCTTACAGCCCGATTTAATTTTAGAAGCTTCAATATTGAACCTGACACCAGATATTGTCCAAAAATACGAACTCAAAGGATTGGTATTAGATGTTGATGAAACATTAGTACCATTTAACGCTCCCGGAGCATCAGCCGAATTGCAGGAATGGGTAAGACAAATGCGTAAAGTTGCATCGCTATGGTTAGTCAGCAATAATATCAGCGAAAGTCGAATTGGTGCTATTGCCCGTTCCCTTGATTTACCTTACTACATTAGCGCAGCAAAACCATCCCGTCGTAAAATTCGTGCTGCACTCTCGCAAATGAATTTACCAGTAAATCAAGTTGGTATGGTTGGTGACCGATTATTCACCGACGTTTTAGTTGGAAATCGCTTAGGAATGTTTACAATCCTCGTCGAACCGATTGTACATGCTGACGTGGCTATGAGAAAGCACCCCGTCCGTAATTTTGAAGTTTGGGTATCTGAGATATTGGGTGCAACAATTAACCCAAAGCAACGAAGATTTACAAAACGTAATAAAAATTGAGATAAGTAAATCTAAAGAAATAATTAAAAAAGTTTCGTTATATACAGAAATCTGAGAATATGAGTATTAATAACACGGGGCAACAAAGAATAAATGCCCTGAAATTTACAAAATACTTATAAAGCCTTAAAGCGCCAGCCCTCACCATAGAGGAACTGGCGCTTTATAATTTGAAAATCACGTACATAGAGTACTCAAATTACAGAATATCAAAAAAACTCGTAGGAGCCGTTTTTGATTACAGAACAAGTTTTATCAAATGTAAGTATGGACGAAAGAGTTTCGGTATAATAAATTTATTCCAAAACACTGCACAATTTCTACTTCCCATTACTTCGGCGGCTGACCGTGCTGTCTATCATTCAAGCATAGGGTAATCAATATATCCTTCTTTGCCAGTACTGTAAAAAGTGTTACGGTCGTAGCGATTAAGCTCCGATGAAAGTGCAAAACGCTTTGGTAAATCGGGGTTTGCGAGGAAAAGGCGACCATAAGCAACAAAATCAGCATGATTTTGTTGGAGAATGGATTCCCCTGTTTCATGGGTATAACCACCTGCGGTGATAATTGAACCTGTAAACATTGAACGGAAAAATTGTGCGCCTAAGCCTGTACCATCGTCAGAGATGGTGACATTACCTTGGATGCGAGGCTCAATAATATGAAGGTAAGCTAAATCAAATTTATTTAATGCTTCCCCAACATAGCTAAATAAAGCTTTTGGGCTGGAGTCGTGCATATCGTTAAACCCGCTACTTGGTGATAAACGTACTCCCACTCTTCCTTTACCCCAAACTTCCACTACAGTCTGGGTCACTTGCAAAAGTAACCGCGATCGCTTGGACACGGAACCACCATAATCATCCTGGCGCTGATTGGAATTATCTTGAAGAAATTGGTCGAGTAAATAGCCGTTAGCACTGTGAATTTCTACGCCATCAAATCCAGCAATTAAAGCATTTTTTGCTCCCTGTCGAAACATCTCGATAATTTCTGGAATGGACGATCTTTCTAAAGCTCTGGGGATAACATGGGGTTGTTGTCCGGAAGCAGTATCTGCCATGCATTCGGCTTTAATGGAACTTGGTGCGACGGGAATTTCACCAGATGGTAATAGAGAAGGATGGGCAACTCGTCCAGCGTGCCATAATTGCAAAAAGATGCGTCCACCTTGTTTGTGTACAGCTTCGGTGACTAATTTCCAACCCGCAATCTGTGCTTCTGTATAAATTCCTGGTGTGTTGGGATAACCAATTCCGTTGGTTGAAACTTGGGTTGCTTCGCTAATAATTAATCCTGCGCTGGCACGTTGGGCGTAATATAGGGCATTAATGGGTTGAGGAACATATCCCACACCAGCGCGACAGCGAGTTAAGGGTGCCATAATCATCCGATTGGGAAGTTGAATTTCACCAATAGTTGCAGGAGAAAGTAATTTAAGTGCAGTCATTTTTTGCCTTGATAACTATGAATAAATACAAGAAAATACTTTAGTTTTTGTAGCTAAAATTTGGCAGC
>JANNFJ010000948.1:0-2644 GCA_031379725.1 Calothrix sp. OTE_75_metabat_31 | reverse complement strand
ATTATAATTTATTGCTAAATATATATATGAACGATTTAATTTTATCCAATTATCTAAATACCAATTTAGAAATTTTACAAAACGAGTTACGAGGTGCGGTTGATTATACGGAACGAATTCTATTAATGCTGAGTTACGAACGCACTAATCAAGGAGAAGAAAAACAGGAAGAGGAGTTTGATTTAAGTAAGTTCCTTACTTAATTATTAATAGTTCATGTTATTAATTATGATGGGTCAAAAAGATATCGTAACTCAACATTTATTTTTGAAATGTTGGGTTACGCTGTAGCCGCACCCAACCCAATACTACTCGGTTAAGAAAATTCGATAACCCAAAAACCTTCTAGAGACGCGTTCGCGCAGCGTGCCGCTTCGGCAAATTTCGCGTCTCTACATCCCTGAAATCACCACTAAAAATCCTTAACCGAATAGTATTGGCACCCAACCTACCGAAAAGTCTAATTTTTAACTGTTACCAGTAGAACAATAATCAATATCTGCTTTCCCAAGCAAAAAATGTCCGCTAGGTAATTTAAAATACTTCAATAAGTATGAGTATCTGATAATTTTCATACTACTGTTCTAAATTTCAACCATTCTTATGGTAGATACATAAAAAATCTCGTTCATATACAATATTATTCATTTACAAAAGCCAAAAAACCGAACTAACAAATGTATTTTTTTTAACATAAAATGACAAAATCTCCACAGCCGGAACGCCAGCCACAGCCTTCTAACAGCCGTTTGTGGCTCCATTTATTGCGACGTGGTAGTATCGTTTTTGCTGTAGTATTACTAGCTGGATTTGCTAGTGGTAGTTGGTGGGTTTGGAATTTTATTAATAAAGATTTGGCACCATTAGTCGAAACAAATCTCAAGCAGTTATTAGGACGACCTGTCCAACTTGGAAAAGTTGAGGGTGTTACTTTTACTGGTTTGAGGTTTAATTCGCTATCAGTACCTGCAACTGCGACTGACTCCGATAAAGTAGTTGCGAAAGCAATAGATGTCCAATATTCGGTTCTAGAAGTTCTGTTTACTCGAACTTTGAAATTAAATATAACGTTAGTTCAACCGAATCTTTATGTAGAACAGGATAAAGATGGTCGCTGGATTTCGACTACTATTAAAACGCAAGCAGAAGGAACTGGTGTATTTAAAACTGAATTGGGTACGGTTCGAGTTAGCAATGGGAATGTAGTTTTAGTTCCATTTCCTAAATCGAATGGTTCGGTAACGCTTAATCAAGTTGGGGCAACTGCCCAAATTTTACCTGACAATCAAGGGATTACTTTTAATGCAGATACTTTACCAAGTGATGGAGGTAAAGTTAAAATCGCTGGCAAAGCTGAATTTAATTCTCAAAAAACTAGTTTAAATGTTCAGGCAGAGAATTTTGTTGCTACTAATCTAACTAAATTAGTAAAAGTCCCAGCTACTGTACAAGCTGGAACTGTAGATGCTAATTTAGCAGTCGAGATACAGCAGCAGAATGAACCGGAAATTACAATTAATGGAACAGCAAATCTTAATAAAATTACTACTCAAGTTAATAATATTCCGCAAAAATTAAATAATATTCAAGGAAGGCTAAATTTTCGAGGTCAAGATATAGCTTTTGAGAATGTCAATACCAGCTATGGTAAAATTCCTTTGCAGGTGAATGGTACTTTAAATACTCAAGCTGGTATTAATCTTTCTGGTCAGATAAAGCCAGTCGCTTTAGCAAATATTTTGAGTACTGTTAATGCGAGTTTACCCGTTCAAACCGCTGGACTAGTGCAAGCGAATTTTAAAGTGCAGGGAACTGTTCAACAGCCAACTGTAACTGGAAGCTTTAGTACTATCAAAACGGCTCAAGTTGACCGTTTTCAATTTAATAATATTAGTAGTAATTTTCGCGTCAATACATCAGGCACTGCACCCAATATTACACCGAATATTACAATTGCCAATTTTCAAGCTACACCAACAGTCGGAGGTAAAATTGTCGGGGGTGGTGAAGTAAAGTTAGGAAAAGCAGGTCAAGTCAATCTAAATGTCCAACTAGCTGATTTACCTGGGAATACAGTTGCACAAACTTATAATTTTGCACTTCCTATTGATGTGGGAACTGTTTCGGCAAATGCGAATGTTACTGGTCAATTAGGTTCGCAACCGCTACAACTCGCTTTACAAAGCTTGAAAATTACCCCGAAAATCGGTGGAGAAATTGCTGGCAGCGGTAATATTCAACTTGCACAGCAGGGTCGGGTGAATTTAAATTTCCAAGCTGCAAATATTCCTGGAAATACAGTTGCCCAAGCTTATAATGTTTCGCTTCCTATTGATGTTGGCAATGTTTCGGCAAATGCAAATGTGACAGGTAAAATAGGTACGCGATCGTTACAACTCGCTTTACAAAGCTTGAAAATTGCACCGAAAATTGGCGGACAAATTGCTGGCAGCGGTAATATTCAGCTTGCACAGCAGGGTCGAGTTAATCTCAATTTTCAAGCTGCGAATATTCCTGGTAATACAGTTGCCCAAGCTTATAATGTTTCCCTGCCTATTGATGTTGGTAATGTTTCTGCGAATGCGAATGTTACTGGTCAATTGGGTACGCGATCGCTACAACTCGCTTTACAAAGCTTGAAAAT
>JANNFJ010000912.1:0-3458 GCA_031379725.1 Calothrix sp. OTE_75_metabat_31 | reverse complement strand
GTTTTCAATACTTTTGAAGAGGCTATTCAATCAGCACCCAAAACTAAAACTATTGGTTATGACAATGATGAATTAGCACAAGAATATCAGCAAATGGCAGAGTTAGAAGATTGGGAACACAGTCAATCCATAATTCCTGCTTATGATTATCCAGTTTTGTTTTGGCTTAAATCTATCTTGGCAGTTAATCCTGTAAATAATATTTTTGACTTTGGTGGAAATGTCGGTATTCACTTTTATGCCTATCAAAAATACTTAAATTTTCGGGAATTAACATGGACTGTTTGTGATTTACCAGAGATAGTTAAAGCTGGCAAAGAACTAGCCCAGAAACGTCAGGAACAAAATTTATTATTTACAACATTCTTGGAGGAAGCAAATAATAAAGAGGTATTAATAGCTTCTGGTTGCGTTCAGTATATAAACTCTTTTTCTCAAGAAATAGAAAAAATACCTAACAAACCTACACACATTCTGATTAATCGTTTACCTCTATACGATGGTAAACAATTTGTAACTTTACAAAACGGGGGTAAAGTTTTTTATCCTCAATACGTATTCAATAAAATAGAATTTATTGAGAGTTTTGAAAATATTGGTTACAAATTAATTGATATTTGGGAAGACCGGGTGGATAGCTGCGTAATTCCCTTTTATCCAGAAAAATCAGTGTGGTTTTATCATGGTATGTATTTAAAATTAGAGTCTTGATTATTATGAATGTATTTAGCAACTACGCCCGGTATTACGATTTGCTCTACCGGGATAAAAATTATACAAAAGAAGCCCAATTTATTCATCAATTATTACTAAATCATGCACCTAACGCAGTCTCCCTCTTAGAGTTGGGATGTGGTACAGGTATTCATGCTGCACTGTTAGCCCAATCCGGTTATCAAGTTCATGGTGTGGATATAAGTGTAGAAATGTTAGAGCAATCCGCTTTGCGTCGGAATCAACTTCCCCCCGATATAGCCTCAAAACTAGAATTCTCTCAAGGAGATATTCGAGAATTTCGTGTTGACCAGCAATTTGATGCAATAATTTCACTTTTTCATGTAATTAGCTACCAAACTACAAATCAGGCTCTCCAGGCAACTTTGGCTACAGTTAAAGCTCATCTCAAACCTGGTGGAATTTTTATTTTTGATTGCTGGTATGGCCCAACTGTATTGAGCGATCGCCCGACTGTTCGGATTAAGCGATTAGAGGATGAATTGATTGAAATTACCCGAATTGCTGAACCTACTATTCACGCGAATGAAAATTTAGTCGATGTTAACTATAAAGTTTTAATTAAGGACAAAAATAGTAGCATTGTCGAGGAAATTCGAGAAAGCCACCAAATGCGTTATCTCTTTAAACCAGAAATCGAATTAATCTTGAATCAATTCCAGATGGAAGTAATCGATTATCGAGGGTGGATGACTAACAAAGAGCCAGGATTTGATACTTGGTCTGTTTACTTTGTTTGTGTAAACGATATGAATAATGCAAGCCTTTGAGGCTTTGTTGTCATGCCAGGAAGAGAGGTGCAATAAAAATACGTTTACTTTATAGGATTAGTCTAAATGAAAGTAGCTATATTTTTAGGTGATGAATCCCCATATAACGGAGGGAGTTATACATTTACAAACGAAATTATTAAGTCAGTCACAAAGTTAGCATCAGAAAGTACTCATACTTTTATAGTATTTGGCTTGGGAAAAGAAATAAATCATTCATTACTCGCAAAAGATATTCCCTATGTATCTCTTTGGCAGAATCCTCGAAAATATTGGCTATATAAATTTTATGTGATTTCAAATGCCATTTTTAAAAAATTGCGACATCGAAGCAATATGTTTAAAATAGAAAATTGGCATCAAAAATTTATAATCCTACATCCTCTGCAAAAATACGAAATTGATATTATTTGGAATATCGGTCCATGTTCTCTGACAACAGAAATCCCCAATATCTTCACAGTGTGGGATTTGCAACATAGAATGCAGCCATACTTTCCGGAGGTAAGTATAAAAGGAGAATGGGATGAGCGAGAACAGTTTTATCAAAAAACATTGAAACGAGCTTCGTTCGCGCTCACAGGTACATACACGGCTAAATCGGAAATTGAACGCTTCTATGAAGTGCCGCCAGAACGTATTCGGGTATTACCTTTTCCTACACCTCAATTCGCCTTAAATCCTCCTCCTAATGATGGTAAATACGTATTAAATAAATATAATCTTCCAGATAAATATCTCTATTATCCTGCTCAGTTTTGGTCTCATAAAAACCACGTTAATTTGCTGCTGGCTGTTAAATTATTAAAAGACTTGTATGACCTAAATTTTCCAGTTGTTTTTAGTGGATCGAACAAAGGAAATGAGGAATATGTCAGGGAAATGGCAGCAAAACTAGATTTATCTCAACAAGTACATTTTCTTGGGTTCATACCTCAAGAAGACTTGATTGCTCTTTACCAAAATGCTTTTGCTCTTACCTTTGTAACCTTTTTCGGTCCTGATAATTTACCACCTTTGGAAGCATTTGCTTTGGGTTGTCCTGTAATTGCGTCTAAAGTATCTGGTGCGACTGAGCAACTCAAAGACGCGGCTTTGTTAGTTGACCCTAAAGACCCCGAAAATATTGCTTTGGCAATTAAGTCACTTTGGGATGATAATAACTTGCGTCAAACCCTTCTGGAACGAGGCTTGTTACGAGCATCTCAGTGGAGTGGGGAAGATTATACCAGAGGTGTCTTCTCAATTTTAGATGAGTTTGCCACAATTCGACGCTGTTGGGGATAAAGCACAGACTATTATTGACACCTATTCGACAAAATTAATCTAAAAAAATATCTTTCACGAGCCAATAATGCCTGGAAAATCGTAAAATAGGTTACAAATGAATTTTGTAATTTTTATTTATAATTTATGCCTCCACGTTGGCCGCGTATACCTACCCGTCAAGACCCAGATTTCCGCAAACTAGATGACCGCATGAATTTTGCCATACATGTGGCTGTTTTTGGTGCGATTAATTCAGGGATGTGGTTTTTTCACAATTTTCTCAACACAACCTGGCAATGGTTGCCTTGGGTAACTCTAAGTTGGTTGGGCATATTACTGTCGCATCTAGTTTACATTAGTGCGATCGCAAACTATTCCGATTCGCCAAAATCCACCTGAAGAGAGAACGATAATATTGGGGTAATTGTAACTTGAGGCAGTAGAGCTAAAATTACTAATTGCCCCATAATAGTTAGTAGCTTCGAGTTTGCGCTCACTATAGAGGGTTATTTTATATGGCAAAAATCAGTACAAGCGAAATCCTCGAATCCTTAGCCGCTGAAATTGGCGAAAACGTTTACATCGATATTGCAAAATGGCATCTTTATCTTGCTGATGCTAAATTGCATACCCTTGTTGCGGAACAAATGTATCCTCTACTTACCACAAATTCCGTTGATGAAG
>JANNFJ010001239.1:0-5527 GCA_031379725.1 Calothrix sp. OTE_75_metabat_31 | reverse complement strand
TTTTTTTGAAATCCCACACTTGGTTCTAAGGTAAGTACTACACCGGTGTAGCTTTTATCAAATTCCTGTGCACTAATCTGGCGGGGACCACTAACGGGATCATTGATGTACGCTCGATCACCCCATAAGCCTTCAACTACTACATAGTGGTTGAAATTCCAAAAAACGATGTAGGGGGAGGGTAAGTCGGCAAGCTGAGATAGTTCTTTTTTAAAACCTTTAGCTTTCATCCCATAAGTCTGAGATTCTTTGACTATATTTGATAATTTACTGCCATCTAGCGAGACTCCACATTCATAACGTAATTCTGCTAGGGGAACAATGCATCCATAGTAGGCCAGGATGATTCCCAAAGCAGCTGCACCACATTCCACAACTTCCATCTGTAAAACAGTAGGAGTTCTGACTCGCTTAGTTTTTGGCAGCATTTTTTTAATGGAGATGTCAATACTAGTCCAAGCCACTAATTGACCTCAAAATCGGTAACAAAAAAGTAATAGGAGCACGTTCTTCAATTTTTACTCGTACAGTCGTAGTAGTGCCAGATGAGATTTCAGCTGGGGGGCCTAGAGAAGAAGACCATTGATAGCCACTAGGCGTTTTAGGGTCTGTTAATAACTTTGCTGAAACCTGAATTAAGCCTTCATGCTTTTTTGCGATAGTGTTGGCTAATTCGGAGTTACCTATTTCGTGGGCAGCATTTTCACTAGTAATGGGGAAACTAGATACTGTAGTGACTTTGCCAATGATGCCTCCAAAACTCTCTCTTTTAAAGGTTTGTGGGGTAATTTGTATAGACATATTGGGCTGAATTTTTTTTCCTTCTGCAACAGAAAAGTATGTAATGCTGGAAAGACTTTTGCCTGGAGTTTCAACTTCGATAGTGGCAAGTCGGCTTCCAGCGGTCACAACTTGCCCCAAGCTCTGAGTGATGTTTAAGATTCGTCCATTTTGCTGGCTGATAATTTCGCTACTGTTGTTAATCTGAGTTTCTAATTGAGTAATTTCCCGCTGCAGCTCTGTAACTTGATTATTACGGATGGTACTGTCTTGCCAATTTTGTTTATACTGATTTGCTTCACGACGACTGAGGTTTTTCAGATCGGCTTGAAGTTTGGCAATTTCATTCTGATTGCGAAGATAAGTTTCTTGAGTATTAATATCTTCCAGTTTTAGTTTTTGTAGTTCTGCACTACTTTTGGCAATTTCATTTTGATTGTTGATGTTGCGTTCCTCAATATCATTTTCTTTAACTTCTATTTCTTTGAGTTGAGTATTAAGTTGAGCAATTTCTTCTTGCTTTTTCTGATATTCTTGCTCTGTTCTCAGAAATACTTCTTGGGTAATTGCTCTTTCTTTTATATAAAGCTGTTTAAAACTGGCTGCACGACTACGTAAAATCGGAATTTGATTCTGGGCAACTTGAATTTGATTCTGGAGGCTAAATTGTTGTTGTTGGAGAGCGGCACGACCTTTTTGCTTCAGAATAGGGCTAATAGTTCGGATTCCTGCTATTTTTTGCTGTGATTGGAGACGTTGTTGTTGAATTGACTGCTGACTTTTAACTCTTAGTATAGGAGCAATAGACTGTAGTTCTTGAATGCGGATACTGGCATTCTGGCGCTCTTGAGCGATAGCTTGCTTTTCTTGGCTTATGCTTTGTTGTTGCAGAGTATTATTAGCTATATTTTGATTTTCGAGTTCTTTTAGTCTCGATTTTTTCTGCTGGAGCTGTTTCTCCAGAATGCTTTGATCGATCATTCCAATAACTTGGCCTTTTTTAACAAAATCATTAGCTTTAATGCCCAGGCTACTCAGTTGGCCTGAATTTTTTATCTGTAAAGGCACAATACTATTGGGATAAATAAGAATGCCCTGACCTTCTATTGTGATGGGAATCCGACCAAGAATACTCCATGCTCCACCCGTTATCGTAATAAGCCCAGCCGCAGCAAGCGGTAATAATCTTTGGGGACTAATTACCTTCATTAACTGATCCAAATCCTCTGGAGAAGAAAGTCTCTCCAGCGACTCTTCTCTAAAAATCTGACGATTAGATGTGAGCATAATCTTTACAAAATGTTGGATTTTTTTTTCATTTTGACCTTCTCTGCTGATTCCTATAGTCCTTGCCTATGAGGTAATTCCAGATCTTGAACTAATTTATATTAAACTAGATTTATTGTATGATTTCTAACAAGAGAATAGGGATTGTAAGCTTCGATCTTGGCAACAAATTTTCCTCTCAAGAAAGATGACAAAAAAAGCTAGATTATTAATTGGGTGATTTCTCACTGATAAAGCACCATAAGCTATTTCTATGGATGGATATAGCAAAATACTGTCAAGGTAGATAATTCTTAGAAATCACCTTACCTCAATATTAATCTAAAATAGGCTTTAACTAGTACCAGTATTTTTTACTGGACACTACAAAATTATGCAGCTTGCTTTGGCAAAGAATTTACCGTGGTATAAGCCGAAATATTACTTCCCATAGCTACCATTTTCTGTTTTTCTTGCTCGAGTTGAGATAAGCGCAACTGGCACCAAGCAGTAAGATTTTTATTTCCCAAAACAGGAGCGAGTTTACTCAACCGTTTGATTGCAGATATTGCTAGAGGATCGCAGTGCAAACATGCTAGGTAACAATCATAAGCTAATTCTAATTCTCCTAAAGACTGATAACACTGTCCTGCCATAAACCATGCTATTGCTGTTCCCGGTGGCCCTAAGCGGGTTGCACTACGATAAACTTGAGCAGCTTCTTCAACTTTATCCTGTTTAAGAAGCACTTCTCCTAATTCAAGCTGATATCTTGGATCTAAGATATCCCGTTCAACAAGTTTTCTAGCACGTTCTTCAGCTAAGTCCAAATCTTTCAGCCAAAGTGCTTCCTTTGTTCGACTTTCTCCTATGATACTTAAATTTTCATAAGCAATTATTTTTTGCTCTGGGGTTTCACCACTTAGACTTTCAGCATAAGATTGGCAAATATCCATCTCTGCAATCACTTTCGCTTGATCTTTCTTCAAAAGCGGAATAAACACTGCAGCACGATAGTAAATACTCATTAAAAGTCCAGCATTGAATGTATCAAGAAATGGTAGGATATCTTGAATTTCCTTCCTAACAGTAGATCGCCAAAATTCAGCACCTTCCACATCTCTAACAGTTTTAGCGAACTCAACCAAAATTTGTAGTCCAGATGCAATCCTTACTTTATGTTTAGTAGGTGCATTCTTGGCAATAGTTTCAAACTTTTTGAAATCGTATGGCAAGTATCGATCACTATGTAATACTGAATCAGACATAGCACGTAAGAAAGCTAGAGTGGCACTATCCGAATCATTAGCTATTTCAACTTCGGAAATTGGTGGTATATAATCTAAAACAGCCTGATGAAGACACAAGCTACTCAAAAGTTTAATAACGTTAATTTGAGTAGTCTTATCTAATGATGAATAATCAGATAAATAGTCACACAATGTTTGCCATCTCTGTGTACGTAATTCAGGGGCTAATTCCAAAGGGTTTTTAACTTGATACTGGTGCAGTCCGGATTCATGAACAAGGAACTCTCTGAATGATTCTGGAAGATGTACTTGAATTCGGTAAGGAACTGAGGTTTTCTCGACCAAATGAATATAGCTAAACTCAACTTTGTGATGGTGGGGAGAATTACCTGGAGAATTACCTAAATTCAAATAAATTTGATTAAACCATGCTTTCGATGAACTGTTTATTGAAACCATTACGTTACCTCTTGAAATATTTTTTATTAAGGACTGTTAGATAAGATATTAAAGCCTTGGCTTAGAAAAATACAATTTAGTTAAAATAGTGGTTTTAGGTTGAGGATACTACGTAAACTAACAAGCGATCAACAAATCAAACTCACTATATAAATATAAACAAGCTACTAGAGTAAGAAAATAGTTTTAAGCCTTATTTCAGTTAGGTTTTTAGCATTACTCTACTTTGTAGGTATGGATATATGTATCTTATCTTTATTGTGGTAATCCTACCTAAGATCATGGATTTAATAACCTCTAAAATTCATTTCTCATAAAAACAGAGCTAAAGCACCCTTCAAGAAAGTCATGATTCTTCTTTGTTGCACAATTCTTAACAACATTTAAGCTTAATTTAGTAGAGGTTCTTGAAATTGATCATAACCCCTATTTCTAAAGCAACTTATACTAAGGATTCTAAGAATTTAGCAGAGAAAGTCAGTTTCTTAAAAAGCTGAGTAGTTTTAGAATCGTGTGCAAGGAAAACAAATTTATCGTTAGCCAGCAGTTAATAATATTATTAGATTTCTGAAAAGCTAGTGAGTGTAATAAAAGTCGGTTTTAAACCACACAGCACTAACTTTTCATCTTAATAAGCTTATAAGTAGGCGGGCTAATTTAAATGTAGGATAGGTTGGCCTAACCTTAACAAGCACTGGTTTTACACCTTAGCCTGATTTACATAGATCTTACTATTTAATTATGCCCACTGGCTCAGTCAATTTTTGCTTATGCAGCAGACCATTTAACTTTGGCAGCACCACCAGAAATAGTTTCCATTGCCTCAAAAGACAATTCAACATTTTCTGATTTTACTTCTTGTTGACGGACTTGGCTTTCCACTGAATTAGTAGATTTGTTTTTTACAAACATGGGATATACCTGGTAGATTTACAAAATGTATGAAAAAATACATTTGTGATAATGCTACTATTCCACTTTTGTTTTGTCAGTGAGAAAAAGTAAGGTGTTGATGATCCTGACTTTTTCTACCTTGGTGGTGCAGGATATAAGCTTAGTTAGAATGAAACAGCTATTCTCTCCTGTTTTGTTCCCGATTAACATAGCTGAATGCCTTTCACAGCAAGTCATTAATTAGAATGAAACAGCCCTGGCCATTTAATAGTCATATTTCAGACAAGTCTATTGTTTCAAAGTTGAAGTGAAACAGGTTACCATCTGCATCCTCAAAGTTATCACCATATGCATGTGAACCTGCTTCGGTAAGTTTTTCATACATCGTATTCTTCTCCGCTGCGGGTAATCCAAACTCCAAATGAGAAATACCATGATCAGCTCCACCTAGTCGCTTAGTTCCCTCTGGGTGATTATTAAGCGAAAAAATTGCTATCATTTGCTGACCACAACGAAAAAATGCTGATTCAGCCGACTGAGATACAAGTTCTAAACCAAGTACATCATGGTAAAAACTAATTTGTTCTTCAAAATGAGCAGCTATAAGGACAACAGCATCAAGACTAGATATAACAGGTTTAATAGACATTTTTGTAGAGTATTTGGATTTTAGCTTTGTGATGTTGAAAGTATTTTTAGACGTTACTGATTTATGGTATATGAATTTTTCTGCTCGCTTGGATTTAAAGCTTTACATTATGTTGCAAAAGTCAGCCGTACTTATAGGGTATACCCTAAATGGACATCAAGAAGTTAGCTCAAAAGCGTCAGAATAGAGCAATTTTCTTCATTAATTGACATATGCAGCAGCAAGTCAT
>JANNFJ010000869.1:0-2514 GCA_031379725.1 Calothrix sp. OTE_75_metabat_31 | reverse complement strand
CCTCCATGAGACTACCACAGCATAGCCATGCGGAGAAGCGCACTTTTTGCGATGCCCTTGGCAACCATCTTCGATGGTATCGCATGGGCGCGGCTGCGGCTACGCCGCAGCCTGCTTAATTTTTAGATGCGTTTGCCCTGCCACATCCGACTTCCCACAGCATTTAAGCTGTAGTAAGACTCGTTCTCTATATTCAGCAAAACTATTTCACCATTAACTTCTTGAGAAAGAACATTCTCAGGAATAGAAAAATTAAACGAGGATATAGAAACACTAGATTTATTCTTATCAATAGTTGCTAGTTGTTTTTCTGACATTTTTAATGATAAATAGAAAATTTAGATAAGTTTGTTAAGTACTAGTGCTTATAAATACAATACTTATCGCTACATAGTATGACCTCAAAACCAAAACGTCAATGTTTATTGTATTTATATTCATAACTTTGTTACATCCTCCAAAATCGCATCACATAATTGAGGTAGTGCAGCTAAACTATCTGAACGATTGATTTGTCGCATCGGCACCAATTTTACCAAACGACCCAGATAAGCAAACTCACGGGCTTGGCTATCTCGTTCTAACTTTAAAGATTCTGGGTATCTATGGGTAAGTAGGTGCATTAACCCGATTTGTGGAGAAATTGGCTCAATACTAGCAGTTTCTTGTGTAGGCTGACGCTCACCTAATATATAGATAGCAGCTAGGGGAAGGGGCTCGGAGTAAAAACGCCATGCATGGGCATCATCTTGGTTGAGTTCTAAAAAGTGTTTATCAGTTTCCCTGAACACACGCGATAGCCCTAGTTCTGAACCATAAAGGGCATTTACCGCAGGCTTCCACAGTCGTAAACGAGGATAGCCAGGTTGAACTTGGAAAAGAGCGCCTATGTCAGAAAGAACAGCAATATCATCAGCTAAAATTGGATATCCGCGTTTTGCTAGTGCTGCTGCGGTGGTTGATTTCCCTGCACCTTTGGCACCGATAATGGCAATAGCTCGGTTATCTACCGCCATAACGCTGCTGTGAAGGCAAATTTTTCCTTGTAACCGTAAGGTAGTTCCTAACACGCAACCTAGTAAAATTGCTGTTACTTCTTCTAAAGGCACGTTTGCCCAAGTTATCCAGATTTGCTTTCCAGTTGGGGCAATTTCTATATCTAATGTTTCGTTGCTTGCGCGAAAAGAGAGGCAACGATAAATACCATCAGCTTTTTGTTGTGTGTACCAATCAGTGTGGTATTGTTGATCTTCTGCTTTATCTTGATGCAATAGTGGGGATAAGTCGGTTTCTACTAAATTAACTTCTACATCTGCTGTCGGGGTGGTAAAGGTAGGTACTAGAATTGGCAGTTTTTGGTTAGTGCGTAGGGTTAAACCATAGACTTGATAGTATAATGCTTCGGAACACAAGTACATTTATATATTTCCTGACTTTGGTTAGGGTGTGCTATGTTTGGCAGTTTAGTTTTGTCATTTTTAGCACTTGATGCTTCTGGCAATGCTAGATGTAACAGAGAGATGGTTATCGATGTTTTGCAACGTCGCTGTGTGAAAACTAGCCTGCAATAATTTTGGCTTTGGGACAATTTGAAGAAGAAAAGCCTCTTTTGGGAAACTGCGATCGCAACCTGTCGCTAACGGCTTGTTCAAATAGTTCTAAAAAATGCTCTACATACTCTTGGGGGTGTTTAACGTTGTTTGTAACAAAGCATGTCCCAACCCGATATGATACAGCAGTTTGCAAGTAGATGAGGTACAAACTTAAAAGCTTAAAGTCTTGTGGGATGGACTTTCTCTTGCCCCGTCCACTTGTACATCACTAAACTTAAATATGCTGTATTTATTTATAAAAATTAAAATAAAATTGCTGTAAGATTATTAAAAATCAAACTATTGCTACTTCCTTTTCTCAAAAGTTAGCATCAATCAGAACAAATCTGACATTTCTAGTTTGACATCTGCCTTCTGCCAAGCAATATCAAATTTGCCTTTGATATCCTTAGCTTGTTTTGTTTTATCTGGTTGAGCTTCTAAACTTTTATATAATCCGAATAGAGAGCGTGCATTTAAATAATTAGCCTTTCTATCAGTAGGTTCAATATCTTGTATAAAAACCTGTTCGGCTTCACTATAATGACCATTTTCATACAATGCAGCACCTAAAGCTTCGCGGACAGGAGCCCAAGGCATTGGTTCATCATAAACAAGATTATCCTGTTTATCCACGGCTACTTTTAATAATTCTATTGCCTCATCCGCTCTATTTTCAAGAGCAGCGATTTTTGCGTCGAGTACCAAATGAGGAATTGTTAATATATCCCTTGCTATATTATTACTCCAAGGATGCTTTGGTTCAATAGAGTTAAAAAGTTTGACAAATTCGTTTCTTGCAGTTTTCCCTTTTTCTAATTCTTTTTTACCTAAATATGCCATTGCTTTTGTCCAATACCACAAAGCATTACTAACTGGTTCTTCAAACTTAGGTTCGGGGTTACAGCAATTTTCAGGTAAT
>JANNFJ010000867.1:0-11426 GCA_031379725.1 Calothrix sp. OTE_75_metabat_31 | reverse complement strand
CCTCCATGAGACTACCACAGCATAGCCATGCGGAGAAGCGCACTTTTTGCGATGCCCTTGGCAACCATCTTCGATGGTATCGCATGGGCGCGGCTGCGGCTACGCCGCAGCCTGCTTAATTTTTAGATGCGTTTGCCCTGCGGGGATACCCCGCCCCTACAGCCTTCTAAATTGCGGCTTTTATTGGCTGCTTTCGTAAACTTTGGATTGTTGAAACCGTATGTTGTGCAATTTCTTCTATTTCTTGCTGCGTATTAAATCGACCAATTCCAAATCGAATCGACGCATAAGCGAGCTTTTCACTATGTCCTAAAGCTATCAGTACATGCGAAGGTGCAGTAGTTGTCGAAGAACAAGCTGAACCTGAAGAAACAGCCATTATAGGTTGCAAACCTAACAACAAAGCCGCACCATCTATCCCTTCGACGCTAATATTCAAATTTCCTGCCAGTCGTTGCGTCGGGTGTCCGTTCAAATAAACCCCCTCAACTTGCGAAAGTTGCTTCCATAAATAATCTCGCAGTTCGCATAGACGCTGATTTTCGCTTGAACCTTCAGCCACAGCAATTTCTACAGCTTTTCCAAACCCGACAATCTGCGGTGTATATAAAGTACCCGAACGCATTCCTCGTTCGTGTCCTCCTCCATGCTGCTGCGCTGCAAGCTTTACCCTTGGGTTCCGACGACGCACGTACAGCGCTCCAATCCCTTTTATACCGTAAATTTTGTGTGCAGTGAGCGACATCAAGTCAATATTCATCGCTTGCATGTCGAGGGGAATTCGCGCGATCGCCTGCGCGGCATCAGTATGAAATATAACATCGCGTTCCTTACACATTTTCCCAATTTCAGCTAGCGGTTGCACCACCCCAATTTCATTATTAGCACTCATCACCGAAACCAAAATAGTATCGGGACGAAAGGCATTTTCTAACTCATTTAAATCAATTAACCCATCTTTTTGAACCGGGAGAAACGTAACTTCAAAACCTAACGTTTCTAAATACTTACAAGGGTCAATAACAGCACTATGTTCGGTAGCGACAGTAATAATATGTTGACCTTTCTGAAAATAGCTTTCGGCAACACCTTTAATTGCTAAATTATTTGCTTCCGTTGCACCACTTGTAAAAATAATTTCTTCAGGAGAAGCATTAATTGCCTTTGCTAAAATTTCCCGTGTTTTCTTAACCGCAGCTTCAGCTTCCCAACCATACTGATGATTAATACTCGATGGATTACCAAAATGTTCGGTAAAGTAAGGAAGCATAGCATCAACAACCCGTTGGTCAACAGGTGTAGTTGCGTGATTATCGAGATAGATAGGACGATGCATCTTGTATTTAGAGTTATTTATTAAAACCTGATTATCAACATACTAATTTTACACCCATTAAGATATTCCCTCTCTTCCTCTCTTCCTCTGCGTGCTCTGGGACTCCTGATTGTCTGACAGATTTATCTAAAAGGTAGTGAAATCAAGCTCTACGCTCCTCTCTAGAAATCTACACTACCTACGCTCAAAAATTTGGGCTTGTTTGGCATTACTTTGTACATAAGGTTCCCACGCGCTCAAACTTAGTTGCCCACTATATATTAATCCATTAATCATTCAAGCTAAAGTTTTCAAGTGACGCAAGTCAGAGTAATTACTGTATTGAGGTAGGTATCCCAATACCTGACTATAAAGTTGGGTTGAGTTCGACATGATGCACGTTTGGTAAAAGTGTGGTAACTTGACATCTCATGTCTCTTGACACTTTTGATAAAAATCCTTGATTTTACTAGGCTTTTCAGACTTCTGTCAGGCAGTCAGCCATACAGCAAGTAGCCCAGCACATCGAAAACCAAAAATGAAACCCATGAAAAAATTTGCGGCTTTAATCATTCTCGGCTTTTTGATGCTTTCATCGATCGCATTCGGACAAGTTCCGTCCGCGCTGTCCGCACCGATCAACATAGCAAATAAGCCGTCGATCGCCGTCCGTGCAGCTGCTAATGTCCACGAGTTAACGGCAGCGGATGTCGAGACTTTTCTCGACGGAATCGTGCCGCTCCAACTCGCACGCGAAGATGTGGCGGGTGCGACTGTCGCCGTTGTCAAAAACGGAAAACTGCTGTTCGCTAAAGGCTACGGTTACGCCGACGTGAAGAATAAAAAGCTCGTCATCGCGGCAGAAACCTTGTTTCGTCCCGGTTCGATTTCCAAACTTTTCACTTGGACGGCAGTGATGCAACTCGTCGAACAGGGCAAACTCGACCTTGGTAAAGATGTTAATGAATATCTTGATTTCAAAATACCGGAAGCCTTCGGACAACCAATCTCGCTGAAAAATATCTTGACGCACACCGCCGGATTTGAAGAGCAGTGGAAAGATGTTTCCCCTGCCGATAAGCGTAGCCCGAATCTCGGAGATTACCTCAAAACACACATCCCGAACCGCATCTTTGCGCCAGGAACGACACCAGCTTATTCAAATTACGCGACGACGCTGGCAGGATACGTCGTCGAGCGCGTGTCTGGACAACCGTTTAACGATTACATCCAACAAAATATATTCAAACCGCTCGGAATGACTCGTTCGACTTTTGCCCAGCCGCTGCCGCCGGAACTCGCGCCGCTGATGTCGAACGGTTATGTGCTGGCATCTGATGCACCGAAAGAGTTTGAAACAATCAGTGTATTTCCCGCCGGAAGTTTGACCAGTTCCGCCGTCGATATGTCCAAATCTATGATCGCGCATTTGCAGGACGGGCGATTGGGCGCGGCGCAAATTCTGAAACCGGAAACGACGCGATTGATGCACAGCCGCGCTTTCGGGTTAGATCCAGCGGCAAACGCGATGGCTTACGGCTTTTATGAAGAATCGCGCAACGGACAGCGCATCATCGGACACGGCGGCGATACCAATTATTTTCACAGCGATTTGCACTTGCTCGCAGACGCGGGGGTAGGATTCTTCGTCTCGTATAATAGCGTAGGACGCGGAGAAGTTTTGTTGACGCGCACGATGCTCTGGGATGCGTTTCTCGATCGCTATTTTCCCGCGCCACCTTTTAACTTGCCAACTCTCGACAGTGCAAAAAATGACGCGAACGCCGTAAGTGGCAATTATATTAGCAGCCGCCGCAGCGAATCATTATTTAAATCGTTAGCCTTACTAGAAGAAGCCACTGTCTCCGCGAACGAGGACGACACAATTTCGGTCGGCGAGATGAATGGCTTGATGAACGACGCGAACGGTAAGCCCAAACGCTGGCGCGAAGTCGCTCCGATGACGTTTCGTGACATTAACGGTCAAGACTCTGTGATTTTTAAGCCTGACCAAAATGGACGGGTGCAGCTAATTTTGCCCTATCCGTTTATGGTTTTTCAGCGCGTCGGACTTTGGGAAAACAGCCGGATTATTTTGCCAGTCGCTGGGCTTTCATTTTTCATTATGCTGTTGACGCTGCTTTTAGGGTTCGTCGTGTGGCTGATCGGAAGACATTACGGACAGCAATTAAATTTAACGCCATTGGAGTGGCGGCTACATTGGGCAGTGCGAATCGTCTTCGCATTGAATCTGTTCTTTATTGTGACCCTATCCGGTTTTTTGCTGTTTGCGTCCAATCATCTTGAATTACTCAGCGATAGCGGAAATATTTGGATTTGGCTGATTCAGGTCATTGGCGTGCTCGGCGCGGTTGGAACGCTCGTAGTTTTCTATAATGCCATCTATACTTGGACGAGCAAGCAATACCAGATTTGGGGGAAACTTCAGGCGACGATTTTTGCGATCGCGTGTCTCGGCGTTCTCTGGTTTGTTTTTGCAGGGCATTTGTTATCTTTCAACTCGAATTATTAACTCATGTCATGCCAATTTCATTAGAGACTTGGATAAATTGAGTCATAAATTTTACAGTAATATTTATATTTTTCAAATTAATTGAGTCCCGATAGAGATTGATAATCCACAAGTTGGACAGCGAAAATCCATTTTAATGGATTAAAGATTGTTATTGGAAAAGATGTATTTTTTATTGCTGGTTGTTGATTCGTGAACGTACAAGATATAATTTTAGTTCTGAACTATTAAATTACTAATTGACCTAATTTTTTTAAAATAGCCAAGACCTTGTATAATTCATTTTCACGTTTAAATAAAGTAAATTCATCAGACATGGCATATGTTAGTACATCTTGCTTGACAAGTTTTAAAAACAGGAAATTACTCCCATTAGTAACTAATCCAAATACAGGTTTATCAGGACAGGGATTCGCTAACATGTAAGCTAAAGCTTGTGTAATTGCTTCAATTAGTGAAAAACTTGCCCGTTTTGATTCAACGACTAATAACCAAAACTGCTCCTTAAAAACTAAAATATCAATTCTGCCACGAATAATTTCATCTTGGTCTTCGATACTAATTTCTACTGATTCTTCGGAGTCTATAAAAAATGGCTCATCATAAAATCCAGCTAAACTTAATAAAGGTGAGACAACGACTAATTTTACGGTATCTTCTATCAAGGGAGGACGCTTAATTAGTCTAAGAAAACGTGTTTTTACTAAATCTAAATTGTTTTTTTCTGAATCTGTATTCTCAGGTAGATTGTCGAACCACTCATCGAAAAAAACTTCATCATTTACCTGTTGCAATTGGAAACGTTCTTCTAAATAGTTAAGAGAAACCTTTTGTGCTTGGATAAATTGAACCATAGTTGTTAAACCAAATCCTTATTAACTATTGTAACGTCAAGTCATGAGTTCAAAACATATTTCTAGATATAGCGGTGTAACATGTAAGTTTAGATTGTCGTAGGGGCATGAGATATCGTACCTCTACATATTTTACGCAAATGTAAATGTCTGTATTTGGCAGTCTTATTTGGGTTGTAAGAGGAAGAAATGTGGAGAAATTGACCGCAAAGACACTGTGAACGCAGAGTCAGAGAAGAAGAGAGTTTTTATGGATGATTTAGTAATGCTACAGTTACTTTTTAGTAACTACTTTACTTTTCCTCGTATTTTCTTTTAGTATAACTTCGGCTACGTCGAGCCAAGCAATCAAATACGAGGTTTTCATGGCTACTGTTGCAATTATTTATTTTTCAGGTACTGGACATACACATTTAATGGCAGAAGCAATTGCCGAAGGTGCGAGTAAAGTTGCTGGTACAACGGTGGAATTACTGCGAATTACTGGAGAACAAATAGCTAATGGTCGTTGGAAAGATGATGCAGTTATCGCTAAGTTGAGTGAGTCGGATGCAATTATATTTGGTTCACCAACATATATGGGTGGTGTGGCAGCACAGTTTAAAGCGTTTGCAGATGCTGCTAGCGAAGTTTGGTTTAAACAGGGTTGGAAAGATAAATTAGCAGCTGGTTTTACGCATTCGAGTTCCCCTAGTGGTGATAAACAGGGAACTTTACTATATATGGCAATTAATGCTGCACAACATAGCATGACTTGGATAAATCCTGGGGAAATGTCAAGTTTTCTTTATGGGAAGGATGATGGTATCAACCGCTTGGGTTCCTATATGGGAGTGATGGGACAAAGTATGTTGGATATGAGTGGGAAAGAAGCAGTTTTAGATTCAGGCGATCGCTTAACATCAGTAAAGTTAGGAACCCGTGTAGCTGATATGGTTCAGCGATTCTCAAAGTAAGTCGTGAGGAACTAGATCCTGATTTTTCAAAGATACTGCTGGTGCTGGACGGGGTAACACCCCTCACATAACTTTTTCGTTATTCGGTCGGTATTGTAGGGGCACGATATATCGTGCCCCTACGGTCATTTCGGCACATCTAAGGATTTTTGAAATATCATTTAATCGACGCTTCTAAACGTGATGCTAAATCGATAATGTCTTCTTTTCTAGCTAATTGTTGAATCCATTCTGCGGGAATATTTTCGACACCGTAATAAATTCCAGCTAATCCACCTGTAACGGCTGCTGTAGTATCGGTATCTCCTCCTAAATTAACTGCTTTCAGTACTGCTTCACTATAGGAAGAACTATTTAATAAGCACCATATAGATGCTTCTAACGTATCAATTACATAACCGCTAGAACGTATTTCTTCAACAGGTAATTTGCCAATTTCACCGCTAGTAATTCTTTGAAAATGCGACATTTGCGAAGTATATTCTGGCGCTGAGTAGATAGATAGTATTTTTTGTAACCCTTGTTCGTATGCTTGCTGCGGTGCTGCACCTTCTAGAAGCCTGATTGCGATGCTAGTATAGACACCGCAAGCCATTTGCGAACGGAGATGAGCATGAGTAATACAAGATACCTGATGTACTCTATGTATCAAAGTCTCAAAATTTAAGTTTTGATAGTAGTAAGCTATCGGTAAAATCCGCATTAGCGAACCGTTACCATTACTGTTTTCACTTTTCCCCCCCGCTTCAATTGGGGAAATTCCCCGTTTCCAGTCCACTATCGCTAAAAATGTGGTATTCCCAACGTCAAAAACTTCACCTCGTGCAGTCCAGTACCCTTCGTGATACCATTGCCAAAACGATTTTGCAATGGTATCAAGCGAAAACCCCTGACAAAGACTTTCAACTAAGCAAAATGTGAGGGAACTATCATCCGACCAAGTGCCGGGTAGCTGTTCCCAAGTTCCGTAACCCTGCATTGATGTTACAGGTGATTTATCCCGTTCGGTGCGGCTTGTGAACTCTACAGGCACACCTAACGCATCACCCACACATACACCCATTAATCCCGATAGTATTTTGTTTGCACTTACCATACGCACGTTCTGCTATTATCTACACCACAATAACCTTTAGGTAGATATTCGTTTTCTAAGCGCAGTATTCTTTGTGGAGACACGGGGGAACTAGTGGTACGTGTCATTAATTGTGACCCTTTCGACTGCTCCAGATCCCCGACTTCTCCAAGAAGTCGGGGATCTAGTCCTCTCGACTAATCAAGACTAATCAAAATTATAGACCATTCGTTACTCGCTACTCCCCACTCCCTTGTTCTTGTGACAGATGTAAAACTGTCTATTTTTTTCATTGAAATCCGGCTTGCGGAAACAATTTACTGTAAAAATAACGTCTGATTTATGATACCCAATTATTTCTAAGTGTTTTATCAAAACAGTACCAATAATTAGGGTAATTATAAAAAGCTTTGGAACCTTTTAGTATTTATTTCGACATTGAATGTAAATACAACACTTACAAAATAGGTTGAGATTATGAAAGGTGTGATGAAGTCTTTTTTGACAGTTTCTGCATTGTCAGTATTAGTTATTGCTCAATCGTTTACATCTGCTGATAAGGCATCAGCAACACCCAAAAAAGGTACAGATGCTAGCTACGTTGGTGTTGGTATTGCACCTGGTTTAACTAACGGCGGTCAAAATGGTGATGCTGCAACTTTTGGCGGTCAACTTGTTGGTCGTGCAAAGTTAGGAGCTTTACCTTTATCTGTACGCGGTCAAGTTAACTTTAGCGACGAAACCAGTGCAATTATCCCTCACTTGACTGTTGACGTACCCATTGCACGTAATACAAACGCATTCGTTGGTGCTGGTTATCAATTTGTTGAAGATAAAGGCAAACCAACTCCCAGTGGGAACCGAAATGGTGTAGCGATAGTAGCTGGAGTTGAATCAGAAGTTGCCAAGAATTTCCTTCTTTACGGTAATGCAACTGTCGGTGTTAATGCCTATAGAAATAGCTCTGCTTCTTCGGTTAGCGTTGGTACAGGTATTGGCTATCGATTCAAATAAAAGTTATTAGTTATTTGTCATTAGTTATTGGTCAGTTGTGATTAGTTATTAATCATTAGTCAGTTATCATTAGTTGTTGGGTAAGAAACTTAGTAATACTTGAATAACTTTTTTCTTAGGGATAAACCCGGTACGTCAATGCGTGAATATGATTGACAACTAATTACTGACAACTGACCACTAACTACTGACAACTGACCCCTGACCATTGACTACTAACTATTAACAAAATAATAAGTAATATTGCCGAGTTTGTTTTAGTATTGCATTACTAACCAAATCGGCTTTTTGGCGTGATAAAATAAAAGTATTCATCGTAATTCCGACCGAATTACCGGGAATCAATAGCCGAATGGGTGCTTCTAACCTCCTGGTTCGGTGTTAGGGATGCTTTAATCGAGAACAAAAATTACACTGCAATGGTAAAATCCGCTCCTCCCACAATATCTGACGACAAGCCACTCCACGCCAAAGATAAGCCTTCTAAGGTCGAGGGTTTGAAAGAACGCAGCAACTACCTGCGCGAACCAGTAGCAACCGAGTTATTACAAGATACAACCCATTTTAGCGAAGACGCAATCCAAATTCTCAAGTTTCACGGTTCCTACCAGCAAGACAACCGCGACAACCGCGCAAAAGGACAGGAAAAAGACTATCAAATGATGTTGCGATCGCGCAATGCTGGGGGCTATATTCCGCCGCAATTATATCTAACTTTCGATAAATTGGCGGATGAGTACGGCAACCAAACAATGCGGATTACCACTCGTCAAGGTTTCCAACTACACGGGATTTTGAAGAAAAATCTCAAGGCATCAATTGCCGCAATTGTCAAAAATATGGGTTCGACGCTAGGTGCTTGCGGTGACTTAAACCGTAACGTGATGGCACCTCCTGCTTACTTCCCCACTAAACCCGAATATCAATATGCTTGGGAATATGCAGATAAAATTGCCGAATTGCTGACACCGCAAACGGGCGCATATTACGAGATATGGTTGGACGGTGAAAAAGTTATTAGCGCCGAAGAAAGTCCGCAAGTCAAAGCCGCACGACTAAAAAACGGTACGGGTTCAGTCGTCCACGATAACGTAGAACCGCTTTACGGGACATACTACATGCCGCGTAAATTTAAAATCGGTGTCACCGTACCGGGAGATAATTCGATTGATTTATACTCGCAAGATTTAACTTTAGTTGTGATGACCAACTCGCAAAACGAACTCGAAGGATTTAATGTGTTTGCGGGTGGTGGTTTGGGACGTACTCATAACAAAGAAGAAACCTTCGCACGGGTAGCAGACCCGATTTGCTTTGTTGCCAAGGAAGATGTTTACGACTTGGTAAAAGCAATTGTTGCAACTCAGCGAGATTATGGCGATCGCACTGACCGTCGTCACGCTCGGTTAAAATATCTTATCCACGAATGGGGTGTTAACAAGTTCCGCTCGAAGGTCGAGAAATATTTCGGCAAATCGGTAGAAGCTTTTAAATCGTTACCCGAATTTAAATATCAAGACTTTTTAGGCTGGCACGAACAAGGAGACGGTAAGTTATTTTTAGGTCTTTCCATCGACAACGGTCGGATCAAAGACGAAGGTAGCTTCCAACTTAAAACCGCATTGCGCGAAATTGTCGAGAAATTTAACGTGCCAATGCGCTTAACACCGCACCAAAACACGCTGATATATAACATTGCCCCAGAAAATAAAGCCGAAATTGTGGCAATTCTTGACCGTTGTGGCATTGTTAGCGACCCAAACAAAATTGATTCGTTAGTACGGCTAGCAATGGCGTGCCCTGCATTACCTACCTGTGGGCTGGCAATTACTGAGTCAGAGCGAATTATGCCCTCATTTTTGGGACGTATCCGCGCTCTACTCGATAAAGTCGGATTAGCCGACGAACATTTTGTTACCCGCATGACTGGGTGTCCAAATGGCTGTGCCCGTCCCTATATGGCAGAATTAGGCTTTGTGGGAAGTTCCACCGAGTCATATCAAGTGTGGCTGGGGGGTTGTCCCTCACAAACTCGATTAGCAAGACCCTTTGTTGAGAAAATGCACGCAAATGATTTAGAAAGTTTTCTTGAACCGATATTTGTGTACTTTAAAGAGTCACGGAATCAAGGAGAAAGCTTCGGGGATTTTTGCGATCACGTTGGGTTCGATGCGATTCGGGAGAAAATAGAGGGAGTAGTGAGTAGGGCGTAAGAATACAGTGCGTCTTGGTGATAAATCAGTTTAGATTCTTTCTTTGTGTACTTTGTGGTAAAAACTTCTTTTTGAACCACAAAGGGCACGAAGGACACGAAGGGAAGAAAATAGAATTTTAGACTAGTTTTGACTAGTCGAGAGGGCTAGAATCCGGGTTTCTTGAAGAAACCCGGATTCTTTGAACCCCCCAGAATTAATGATACAGACCACTAATGTTCCATATCATTAATTTTGGAGGGTTACTGTAGTGCGTTCGCGCAGCGTGCCCGCAGGGCTTACATCTTGCTCGCTTTAATATAATACGCGAGCAAGATGCTCGCACTACCAAATTTTTCTCCTCAAAATTAATGACACGAACCACTAGTCTTTATCTACTTTGGCAGGAGTAAGGGTAATATTCCCTACTCTCTTCCCCTTTCACCGAATCAAAATCAACCCACTCTTTAAGGCAGATTCCAATTCATCGGTATTTTGTAGCTTACTAATACTAATTGGAGGTGTGGGATTGGTAAATTCTTCTTGTAGTGCCAGTACTAACCAAGCTACATCATGCCATGCACCAGCTTTAAAACCAACATTGGCATACATCCCCGCAAGTTCAAACCCCATTGCTTCATGGAGACGAGTACTAGCTTTATTAGGTAGTGCAATACCAGCGTAAGCGTTGTAATAACCTTGAAGTTGCAGAATTTTAAATAATGATGTGTATAAAGCACGTCCAATTCCTAAGCGTCGTGCAGTTTCGTGGATGTAAACGCTAACATTGACAGACCATTGATAGGCAGCACGTTCGTGATGGGGTGCAGCGTAGACGTAACCTAAAATCTGATCTTTGTTATGGCATATTAGCCAAGGTAATTGCTGAAGTAATTTATTAATTCGTTGTCCCATTTCTTCAACAGTTGGGGTTTGAGTTTCAAAGGTAACGGGTGAATTAGCACAAAAGGGTGCGTAAATTGCTTGAATTTGTTTTGCATCCTCAACAGTCGCCAGACGAATTGATACCATTTGTATAGTGCAAGGGATAGAATGATGTTTATTACTTGGGATTATAGCGATATCGCAATACTTCCCAAATAATTCTGTACTCATTATTCCATTAAATATTCTTAATATGTAGCAGTTCCTTGCTCTTGAAGTATCAGTTTTTTACCTTTGTAAACAAGCAACTGATTGTCTGCTGTCACCCGATAAACATAACTATTGTTGCGAAACTCATAACCAAGGAAACGATTTGGTGTAACACCATCTGCACCGACTGAATGGATTGTTTTACCAGTTAAACGAATTGATTTACCAGTTTTTAAATCCTTGCCAAAATATGTAACATCGTTGCAAGTTACATTGCCTTCGGGACAATTTACTGTAATTTTAATACTGAAATTTTTAGTCTTGAAAGTTTCTGCATTTGCTATTCCTGCAAACAAAGAAACGCTAGCAATTGGTAATAAAACAAAGCTGAT
>JANNFJ010000855.1:0-2609 GCA_031379725.1 Calothrix sp. OTE_75_metabat_31 | reverse complement strand
GGGGACTTTGTAAGGCTTTTAGCCCCCCAACTTATCGCTCTTGTTGGGGGGATCTAAAGCAAAACCTACGCAGTATTGGGCCGGTATTGGGTGGTTGGGTATTAGAGCAACCACGAGGTGTAATCAATTATTTGTGGATGGGGTTAATTGCGAGTGTGGGAGTTGCGATGCTCCGAAGGGTATAACTTGTCGTTTGCCCATTCTTACTACTTTTCATCGGGGTCATTTTGAGAGCGATCGCAGGATATTCCCTGGCAAATCCTTACATCAAAGATCATACCCTCCTCAGAAGCAGTGGTATTATTTCAGAAGTTAGGGTTTTAACCATGATAACTATAGAATTTATCTATCATTCTTTGTGTCAATTGTTGCCGAAAATAGTATTTACTATATTTAATAGCTGAATTTACAAGCGTACTATTATTCAGGTTTTCTAATCGGATAGATATGGTTTTGATAACACACTAGTTGTAATAAAATCGTATTCATTTGATAAGAGTTGCATTCAGGTTGCTTCGTTAAGGTTGGTCAAGCTTACAGTCATTTTGATTAATAATTGGTGAGGAGTGATAATGAAAAAATATCTACTAGTTTCAGCTAGTGGAGTGAGCCTGCTATGGCTTATAGCTGGCTTCCTACCTGTACAAGCAACGGTTACAGACAAAGTTGCAGAAGAAAAATATCAACTCAATCCTACTGATACTGCTACCGTAATTAGTCAATTTACAGCTTCAGGAAATGCGAGCGATTATCAGCACATTCCTAAAGTTCACGAGCAATATTTAGGATTCCAAGATATATTAGACAGCAAGAAACAGAAAAAATCTGTTATCGCTCAACAAACTAATAGTCAAAAAAACAAAATTGATTTTGACCCAATTCGCGGTTCTAAAACTAAAAAGGAAACAACTCCAAACCGTGTAACTCCTAACTCTAATTCTGCACCGTTAACCGATACTGCTGATACATCCATAGAACAAGTAACCTCAGTATCGCAACTTTCCGACGTACAACCCACCGATTGGGCATTTCAAGCATTACAATCGCTAGTTGAACGCTACGGATGTATAGCTGGGTATCCTAATGGCACATTTCGCGGCAATCGGGCAATGACTCGCTACGAATTTGCAGCAGGTTTGAATGCTTGTTTGGAACGAGTCAACGAATTAATTCGCACTGGTACGGAGAACTTAGCGCGAAAAGAAGATTTAGATATTATCCGAAGACTCCAATCAGAATTTTCTGCCGAATTGGCAACTTTACGAGGTCGAGTTGACGTACTCGAAACTAAAACAGCGCAACTCGAAGCCAAGCAATTTTCCACTACTACAAAGTTAAGCGGTGAAGCGATTTTTGCCGCAATTGGGGCAACTGGTGGGGCACCTAACCGTAATGACCCAAATATAATTTTGGCTAATCGAGTCAGGTTAAATCTCAACACCAGTTTTACTGGTAAAGACCTACTGATTACCGGGTTACAAGCACACAATTTTCTCGGTGGTGCCAGTGGTAGCGGTAGTGTCCAAGAATCGTTAGGATTGGCTTCACCCATACTTAGTAGCAGCAGTGCCCGTACCAGCTTTGAACCACAGTTTCCTGGTATTGATGTTAAAACTTTATCTTCAAGGGGTGCGAACAGTCTCGAACTCTACAAACTGCTTTATATTTTCCCCGTTGCCAACAAGTTAACTTTGTTCGCTGGAACTGCTGCGGAAGTTTCCGATGCATTCCCGACAATTACACCATTTTACGGTGAGGGGCAAGAATCGATTTCGCGCTTTGCTGGTTTAAATCCAGTGTTGCGTGTTAGTGGTGGTACTTCCGGTGCGGGATTAGCATCAGCAGCTGGCTTTATTTTCAGTCCTAGCAATAGTATCGATATTCGGGCTTTGTACGGAAGCGTCAACGCTAATCTTCCGCAATCAGCGCTCGATATTTTACCAGGTGTTTCGGGGACTCCATTAGGTGCGGGTTTGTTTAGTGGTAGTTCCGTTGTAGCAGCACAATTGACCTTAAAACCGAGTCAAGCAATCGATATCGGTTTAAATTATGCCAATAGTTACCACGAAATCAATATTTTGGGTACGGGGTTAATAAGTAGCGATATTGGTGCCTTGTCTGGGGTGCCGTTGGGAATACCCGTCAAGCTAAATTCAGTTGGTGGTACTGTCAATTTCCGCTTCAATGAAAAAGTTGCGCTGTCAGGATACGGTGCGGCAATATTCGTAGATGATTCTTCCGGTCGTGTCGATGCTTCTACCACCTTTACTAGTTGGATGGTAGGTTTACACTTTAAGGATTTGGTGAAAAGAGGAAATACGGCTGGGATTATTTTTGGTCAACCGCTGTATCGAACAGATGCATCGGGTGCAGCAACTCGTACAGTAGCAGGTACAGATAGGGCTACACCTTATCATTTAGAGGGTTACTATAAGTTCAAAGTCAGCGACAATATCAGCATTACTCCAGGTGCATTTGTGCTATTTAATCCTGAAGGTAATAGTCGCAATGAAACAACTTACGTAGGTGTGTTACGGACAACATTTACATTTTAAATGACATTTACTAATGATAATTACAGGTACTTTTACATAAATTTTGGGTAATTG
>JANNFJ010000839.1:0-4967 GCA_031379725.1 Calothrix sp. OTE_75_metabat_31 | reverse complement strand
CTGGAGGCGTTTCTGTCAGTCCGTCTCGGAAAAGTGGCTACATGTATAAACAAGGAGGAATTGGTTCGCCTGATGGTCACTGTCGCGCTTTTGACGCCAAAGCACAGGGAACTGTAAGCGGAGAAGGAGTTGGGATTGTTGTTTTAAAGCGCTTGGAGGATGCCTTAGCAGATGGTGATACAATCCATGCATTAATTAAAGGTTCTGCTGTCAACAACGATGGTTCGCGCAAAGTTAGCTACACTGCACCTCGTATCGATGGACAAGCCCAAGTTATTAGAACCGCGCAAGTGGTGTCTGAGGTTGAGCCAGAAACTATTACCTATATAGAAACTCATGGAACGGGAACATCTTTAGGTGACCCAATCGAAATAGCTGCGCTAACACAAGCATTTCGCGCTAGTACCGATAAAAAAGGGTTTCGTGCAATTGCGAGCGTTAAGACAAATATCGGACATTTGGATGCTGCCGCAGGAGTAACAGGTTTAATCAAAACTGTGTTGGCACTCAAACACAAACAAATACCTGCCAACTTGCACTTAAAACAACCACTACCCCAAATAGATGGCAGTCCCTTCTATGTCAATGCTTCGCTATCTGAGTGGCAAGTTAATGGTATTCCCCGTCGTGCTGGCGTTAGTTCTTTTGGTATCGGTGGCACAAATGCCCATATGATTCTTGAAGAGGCGGCTTTTACTAAAACCTCAAATCCTTCACGTTCTTGGCAATTACTCGTCCTTTCTGCAAAGAGTAATACAGCTTTGGAAACTGCTAGCACCAATTTAGCTGCATATCTTGAACAAAATCGAAATTTAAATATTGCCGATGTTGCTCACACACTCCAAGTTGGGCGTAGCGATTTTGAATATCGACGAATGTGTGTATGCCAGAATCTTGAAGATGCTGTAGCATTACTCAAAAATCCACAGCAACAAAAAACTTTAACGCAATATCTTGAAGGTCATCGTTCCATTGTATTTATGTTTTCTCCCCAAGGCACTCAGTACAGCGAAATGGGACGAGAACTTTACCAAAATGAGCCAGTTTTTCGCTCACATGTTGATAGCTGTTGCGAAATTCTGAGTGATTATCTAAACATTGATTTACGGGATATACTTTACTCAAATACTGCCACAAACGAACTTAATCAAACAGCAATTACCCAACCAGCATTATTTGTAACTGAGTACGCTTTGGCACAATTGTTGATTTCGTGGGGTATTCATCCCGAAGCAATGATTGGTCATAGTATCGGAGAATATGTAGCTGCTACTATCGCTGAAGTTTTTACGCTCAAAGACGCTTTATTGTTGGTTGCGATACGTGGACGTTTAATGCAACAACTTCCTAATGGGGCAATGCTCTGCGTCCAACTTCCAGAGTCGGAAGTGAAACCACTATTAGGGAACACGTTATCGATAGCGGGAATTAATGCCCCTGGTTTGTGTGTAGTTGCAGGTTCAGTTGAAGCGATAAATAAATTAGAGCAAGATTTGCAAGCAAAGGGTGTGGCTTGTCGATGCCTACATACATCCCATGCGTTCCATTCCGAGATGATGAACCCCATCATCGAACCATTCAAAGCACAGCTACAAAAATTACACCTAAATCCACCTCAAATTCCATTTATTTCTAATGTCAGCGGAACTTGGATTACAACTGCACAAGCTACCGACCCGAATTATTGGGCACAGCATCTACGGCAACCTGTATTATTTTCTCAAGGGATTAGTGAGTTACTAAAACAACCTGAAAGAATATTACTAGAAGTTGGACCAGGGCGGACATTATGTACTTTTGTATTACAGCATCAACAATCTAAATTTGTTGCTTTATCTTCTTTACGTCATCCCCAAGAGCATCATTCAGATGTTGGATTTTTGTTGAATACTTTGGGTAATCTCTGGTTGGCAGGTGTAAAAATTGACTGGTTTGGGTTTTATGCTCAGGAGCAACGACACCGTATACCTTTGCCAACATATCCTTTTGAACGTCAACGTTATTGGATTGAACCGACACGGCAATTAAATACGGAAACCACTAGTATTTGGCATTCTTTAGTAACATTTGGTCACAAACAAGCAAGTGTAAGTGCTGCTGAACTGGATACCCAAACATATCTTGAGAATAAACAGTGGTTAGAACGACTTTGTGTCGCTTATATTAACTTGGCTTTACAGCGATTAGGAGCGTTTAACAGTTCTGAGGCTAAAAATTCTACAGAATTACAAAAACACTGCCAAATTATCCCTCGCTATCAGCAGTTACTGCATCGGTGGTTAGGTGTATTGATAGAACATGGACAAATTCAGCAACAGCAAGATTTATTTAGCAACTTTAGCCCTTGTTCGTCAGAGTATCTTGATGAAGTTTTAGCAGAAGTTAGAAAGAAATGGACAGATTTACCCGAAGTCCCGAAATTTATCCAGCACTTTGGTGAAAATCTAATCGATGTGTTGCAAGGCAAAGAAGAACCTTTAAGCTTGTATTTAAGTGCAGCAGACAAACAAACAGAAACAAAAAAACCAGAATTACCACTAAATATTTGCTTGAAATCAATTGCTCGTGGGTGCCTCGAAGCAATTGTCAAAGCTTTACCGTCGCCAGTTCAACTAAGAATTTTAGAAATTGGTGGTGGACAAGGTATTGCTACAACTGAATTGCTACCCATCTTGCCATCTGCACAAACAACCTATACTTTTACAGATGTTGGTGGCTTGTTTCTTAAAAAAGCCCAGGAAAAATTTACCGATTATCCATTCGTTGACTATCGCTTGTTAGATATTGAAAAATCACCAACCAATCAAGGATTTTCAACTCACAGCTTTGACGTAGTTATTGCAGTTAACGTGTTGCATGTAACTCACAACCTCAGCGAAACTTTAGAAAATGTACGTTCTTTACTGGCATCTGGAGGCATTTTACTGCTTTGGGAGATGACAGAACCTCAATTAGATTTTGATATTACAGATGCCTTATTGATGAATCCTTTAGAAGACGAACAACGCAGTCAAGGTAATCCATTTTTATCAAAGCAACAATGGCAAGAAATACTGCGATCGCATGGATTTGCTGAAGTTGAAGCTTTTTCAGAAACAGCGGCGTTCGGAGAACAGATTTTGGTAGCGAAGACAGCACCATTAGTAAATGTTTCCACAAGCACAGCATTTACAGCGCTAAGTATAACTACAAAGGAACCAAACACATTAGATGAAAAGAATCTCAATAAAAAATCTAATATTGATGACTGGTTCTATATCCCTGCTTGGAAGCGCGTTTTACCATTACAACCATTTGCAGCTTGGTGCAAAAATAACTTGCCTCAAACTTGGTTAGTGTTTGTTGATGAGTCTGGTTTAGGCGATAAACTTGTTCAAACTATAATGCTGGCTAATCAAGATGTAATTGTTGTTAAAATAGGTGAAGAATTTGGTTTTGATTCGCTTCCTCTTAACAAATACCAGTACACTATTAACCATAAACAACGTCAAGATTACGAATTACTATTTCAAGAATTACGTAAACACGGTAAAATTCCTAGTAAGATTCTGCATTTGTGGAGTCTTACACCTAATCTAAATCATGAATACTCTGTTCAAGTTGCTACAGAGTGTGAAGAATTAGGCTTTTACAGCCTTCTATATTTAGCACAAGCACTAGGAGAGCAAAATTTCAGCAATGAAATTGAGATTGGCGTTGTATCTAATAATGTCCAGGATGTAACAGGTTCAGAAGTACTATGTCCGGAAAAGGCACTAATTTTAGGGTTTTGTCGAGTCATACCGCTTGAATACCCAAATATTACCTGTCGCAGCATTGATATAAACTTACCAAAACCGGATTGGCAAGAGAAAGAACTCATCGATCATTTGCTAGCGGAATTAATTTCTCAAACATCAGAGCAAGTTATAGCTTATCGTGGACAGCACCGTTGGCTACAGACCTTTGAACCAATGCAATTAAGTGCTATAGAGGTAAACCCCAGATTAAAACAGCAAGGAGTATACCTAATTACTGGTGGTTTGGGTGGTGTTGGTTTAGCACTGGCAGAATATTTAGCACAAAGTGTACAAGCAAAGCTAGTTTTGGTTGGAAGTTCGCATTTTCCAATTCGCAACGAGTGGGAAACATTGCTTTCAACTCATCATCAAAATAATCTCAGTGATAAAATCCGCAAACTACAAGCAATTGAAGCATTAGGTGCAGAGGTAATAATAATCCGTGCGGATGTTGCAGATTATGAACAAATGGTGAAAGTAGTGCAACAGGCAAAACAACGATTTGGTGAAATTCATGGAGTAATTCATGCTGCCGCAGTTCCTGGAGGAGGTATGATTCAACTTAAGGCACCTGCCGATGCAGCTAAAGCTTTGGTGCCAAAATTACAAGGAACACGAGTACTTAATGCTTTGTTCCAAGATACCAAATTAGACTTTTTTGTACTTTGCTCATCGCTAAGTTCATTTGCTGGCACTTCGGGAATGGTAGACTATAGTGCCGAAAATGCTTTCCTTGATGCTTTTGCACACTACAGCACTCAAAATAATCAATTTACCATCTCGATTAACTGGGATAGGTGGGAAAATATAGGTATGGCTGTTGCTGTAGAAGCTAGACATAAACAGCTTACGGGTAAGGATTTCAACTCAGCAATGACAGCAAGTGAAGGGGTTGAAGCATTTCATCGTATTCTTGCCAAAAGCACATCACCCCAAATTCTCGTCTGCACCCAAGATATTCAAACCCTAGTTGCACCCAAAGTAGCTAATAAATCTTGGGAGAAGCAATTATCACAACTACGTAATACCCAACCGACTCACCCCCGTCCACAACTAGCTAATAGCTATATTGCCCCCTGCAATGAAATCGAACAAACCCTAGCTCTTATTTGGCAACAACTTTTAGGTATTGAGCAAATAGGTATTCATGATAACTTTTTTGAATTAGGGGGAGACTCACTATTTGCG
>JANNFJ010000819.1:0-20843 GCA_031379725.1 Calothrix sp. OTE_75_metabat_31 | reverse complement strand
AGTAATTATCAATGGTCAGTTGTTAGTGGTCAGGGGTCAGTGGTCAATGGTCAGTTGTTAGTGGTCAGTGGTCAGTGGTCAATGGTCAGTTGTTAGTGGTTAGTGGTCAGTGGTCAATGGTCAGTGGTCAATGGTCAGTGGTCAATGGTCAATGGTCAGTTGTTCCTGGCAATAGCTTGTGACAAATGACTAATGACTAATGACTAATGACCAATGACTAATGACTAGTAGTTAAATAAGGAGACTGTGCATGAGTAAAGCTATTTTTGAATTAGTCGATAACTTACCGACTAGTGGTTTGACAATTTCCATGTTAAATGCATTGGATTTTGCTGCCCCTGGTGAGTGGAAAAATGTCACGGGGTTTGTAAATACAATCAAACATGTGACGGGTGAAACAGACGAAGACCTGATTCAACAAATCGGCGATCGCGCTGTTTATTTGTACAATGACAAATCGCAGGGATACCAAACTGCGATGTGGCTATATCAAACTGTCGATGGCACTGATAAAGCATTAGGTGCGGCTGCGTTAGCAAATAAAATTGGTAGTAGCGTTTCGTTTTTGGGCTTTCTTGACAAGTTGACTCCCAAAGCTGATAAAGCTCAAACAATTGACTTGACTTTAAAATTGGTTGCTGAATTGGTGGCTTTTTGCCAAATTAACGGCATACCTGGTGATAGTATTGGCGATTTTGTTGCTTCGTTGGGTGAGTACAGCGGTGAGTCAATGATTCGCATGGCTGGTTTGGTGTGCGTCGATGCTTTAATACCTCTAGGCCCCGATTTTATTCAAAAAGTAACATCGAGTTTGAATGCGACCACACCCCAGGATTTGGAAAAAAATTCGACTTTCAGCAATATTAAGGATGCGATTCCTGGCAACGATGCAGGTGGTAAATTAGACTTCATCGGTCAAAGTTTTGACTCAGTAAAAGGCTGGATGAGCAACTTGGTTTCTTCAAGAAATCTCACACCACAAAATGTTGTTCACAATTTGAGCAGTTTTATGGATGTTGCCGATGATAAATTAGATTACCTCGCTGCGTTCATCGATGTATCTACAAATTACTACGAGCATACGGGTACGCAAACTTTAGCACGCCGTTTAATTGAACGTGCGATCGCCGAAATTTAATTCCTAAACGTGTTTATAGCGTAGGGCAGGCGAGACAGTTGTCCTACGCTATACTTCTACATAGATATAAAAATATCTTTAATTGGGTAATTTGAGATTAACTGCGATCGCACTCAAAAACGGCTCGAATAGTGCAAGATTTTCTAGCTTTTCAAATGTGGCTGATTTTTCTTTGGGGTCAAATGCTGTATTAATTACATATAATGCATCACCATCAAATGCCACGTAAGCCAAATGTTGTTCTTGGATTCCACCCTCAATTTTAATTCCAGCAAACCCGTAACGCAAACCTTGAAGTTTGCCGATATTTACTTGCTGTGGGGGTAAACTTACAAAGGTGATGATGTTAGCATAACTACTTTGGCGGTCTTTCAGTAATTTTGCGTGGCTATCGTTAATCCAGCCATTAAGTGCCGATAGGATTTTTAATTGGTTATTAGGATTTTGGTAATCAACTTTTACACCCGTAGGAATACCCGCATCAATAAGCATCTTTTCAAACTGCGGCTGTTTTTCTAACGGGTAAACTTTTATCTCTACCGAACCTAAATTTTTACCCTGGGATGTAATACATAGCAGGGGGGCGTTTCCTTTGCATGGTGAAACATTCCATCTGGCAGGTGCGGGAGTATTTCCCAAGATACGAGTCCAGATATTGCTCAAGATTGGCTTTGTGGCAACAACTGGAGTGGTTTGAGAAAGCGTTGCACCCGCAGGTGTTGATACCTGGACTGGTTCTGATTGGCTTTTAGGGGCAGGTTTTTTAAATACTGACTTAAAAATCAGCGGTGATAATAAAAGCAAAATAGCACCGATTAACAAATGATAAACTCGCAATATCGCTCCTTTGTGTTCAATTAGACCCAATTGACGCTATTCGCAAAATATAGTTTAATTCCGCTCATAAAGATACATCTAAAGACGTTGATTTAGGTAAAAAAATTTGTATGTAAGAAAAAGTTGATAATTACTTTTTTCCTTTCCTGAAAACAATAAGGGTACAACAATATTTGCTGTACCCTCATAAAATATACTTATAGATTAAAATCAACCCAATGGGAGTTTATTTAAAACGCGATTGCATTCGACGATTCTGTTTGCGACGTGCAACTGCTTTACGTTTCTCTTTTTGCAAGGGTGTCTCGAAGTGGCGTTTTGTTCTCACATCCTGGAGAATACCAGCTTGCGAAACTTGACGCTTAAACCTTCGCAGAGCCGACTCAATCCCTTCGTTTTCACCCAAAACTACCTGCGTCATTACTTTCAATTCCTATCTGATGGATACCTTTAGTTTAACGGACAACACAAAACGAGCAGCTTCTCATAATTGGACAAAACTGCTTAAAAAAGCGAAAGTGTTAAATTATTAACAATGACTCTATTCTCAACAAGGGTTTAAAAACGGCGACTACTGCCACGATTTGCACTACCCCAATTATCCCGCGAAGAAGCTTTGTCTTCACGAGGTTTGGCTTTGTTGACTTTTAAATTACGTCCCATCCATTCTGCCCCATCAAGAGATTCGATTGCTGCATCTTCTTTGGCATCATCTTCCATTTCCACAAATGCAAATCCTCGCATTTTACCGGTTTCGCGGTCGGTGGGTAATTTGACGCTATTAACTTTGCCATATTCAGCAAAAGCTTGCTTGAGGTCGTCTTCTGTAACCTCATAAGATAAATTACCTACGTAAATAGACATTGGCATCTCCAAAATCGGGGTATGTAGACTAGATCCGGAGAAACCCTTTTAAAAGCTAAAATGATTTTTACCGCCGAATTTAAATCTTAGATAGACAGTATAGCAGAGGAAGGAAGTAGGGAGTAGGGTAAAGGGCAAAGGGAGTAAAATTTGTACGCATACAGGTAGGGGCGGAGTCTTCCCCCATTGGTGTCAACTTAAGGTGAAACCCTTGTTAAAACGTATAGATCCAGAAGAACCCCACCCTATAGAGCGTAGCGCTTCCCGCAGGGTACCCTCCACGAAGCGCGGGGAGGGAACCGGATTTTTCCCCTCCACGAAGCGCGGGGAGGGGATTAAGGGGTGGGGTAAAAGAGCCGTGGGGTAAGCGTTTGAGTTTAAGTTGACACCAATGAGTCTCCCCCCGCCCCTACCTTTATAATGTTTTCTTGAAAATAGTTTGAATGCTAATTTTTAACTAACGTTGTATCCCGTTGCTTTCTCAATATAATCCACAACTTTTTGATAAGATTCCAGATTAGCTACAGGATGGATAATAATGGGGATGGTACTATCGGGCAACCAAAAAGTGACCCTACCGTTGGGTTCGCGGCAAAACGAACTGATGCAGGTGAGATTAATTATATATTCGTTTTTTTCGTAAAATATTTTTACCCAATAAACATCTTCACGCAATTGTGTGACTTTATTTGTATATTCCAGAATTTTTTGATAATCTTTTTGGTTACTTTGAGAGTTAATCACAATCGGAATTGCATTATCCGGCAACCAAAATGTTACTCTACTATTTGGTTCGCAGCAAAAAGCGGTAACGCGGTCAAAGTTGACGATGTACTCGTTTCTGTCGTAAAGGATTTTCTCCCAGTAAGCCACAACACGCACCTCAATTCCCAAAACCACCTGATCTAATTACAGCATTTAAATAATCCAAAAGCCATGACTTAAAATTCCCTGGTGAAGCTATCCCATAACCGTTTTTGGTCTTCAAAGTCGTTGTTATGGGAATCGATTGATGAATTTTCGCCCTCTCGATTTTACGAGACTTCAGCCGGAGTTGCAAAATTAGCGATGGGATGCGATCGCTTAATTGCGGCTTCGAGGAATCCTTTAAATAAAGGATGGGGTTTGCTGGGACTCGATTGAAATTCGGGGTGAAACTGGCTAGCTAAGAAAAACGGATGCTTGGGTAATTCGATAATTTCTACTAACCGTCCGTCGGGGGAAGTCCCGCTAATTTGATACCCAGAATCGGCGAATAAGCTGCGGTAGGAGTTGTTAAATTCGTAACGATGCCGATGTCGTTCGTAGACGATTTCTTCGTGATAAAGCCTGGAGGCGAGTGTATTTGGTAACATTCGACAAGGGTATAGTCCCAGACGCATTGTGCCGCCTAAGTCAACCACATCAAGCTGTTCGGGCAATAAATTAATAACGGGATGTTTCGTAGTCATTGAAAATTCGGCACTATTGGCATCAGGCATTCCCGCAAGATTCCGCGCCCATTCAATCACTGAGCATTGCATTCCCAAACATAACCCGAAAAAGGGAATTTGGTGTTCGCGGGCATATTGAATTGCAGCAATTTTACCATCTACACCCCGCGTTCCAAAACCACCAGGTACGATTATCCCATCGACTCCTTCGAGGTAGTTCTCCACCGCTTCGGATTCGAGTTTTTCGGAATTTACCCAGCGCAAACGCAATTCTCCATAGGTTGCGATCGCAGCGTGACGTACAGCCTCCACTACCGATAAATAAGCATCCGATAATCGGACATATTTACCAACAATGGCGATTTCGACTTGATATTTAGGACTGTACAGTTTCTCAATAATACTTTGCCACTGTTTGAGTTCGGGTTTGCGCTGCTCCATTTGCAATAAATCGAGGGTTTGCTGTGCCAACCCTTCGCGCTCTAAAGTTAAAGGTACTTCATAAATGCTGTTAGCATCTTGAGCAGGAATGACGCAGGCAACTGGGACATCGCAAAATTCCGAAAGTTTCTCTTTAATGCCGGGAGGTAGGGGGCGATCGCATCGACAAACTAAAATATCAGGTTGGATACCAATCGAACGCAATTCCTTAACTGAATGCTGGGTAGGCTTAGTTTTCATCTCACCTGCCGAAGCAATCCAAGGCACCAAGGTAACATGCATGTAAAGCACATTTTGTCTTCCTACTTCTTTGCGAAATTGGCGAATAGCCTCCAAAAAGGGTAGCGATTCGATATCACCTACCGTCCCACCAATCTCAGTAATTACAACATCTGGATTTGTTTCTCTAGCTACTAACTTAATTCGATCTTGAATTTCGTTGGTGACGTGGGGAATAACCTGAACTGTACCACCGTTGTAATCACCGCGCCGCTCTTTGTTAATTACGGCTTGGTAAACCAAACCAGTTGTAACGCTATTGAGCCGGGACATGGCCGTGTCGGTGAAACGCTCGTAGTGACCTAAATCTAAGTCGGTTTCCGCCCCATCCTTAGTCACAAATACTTCGCCATGTTGAAATGGACTCATTGTACCCGGATCGACGTTAATATATGGGTCGAGCTTCAAAATCGACACCGAATAATCGCGGGACTTGAGCAAGCGCCCTAAGCTCGCCGCGACAATTCCCTTGCCGATGCTAGATACTACCCCGCCAGTAACAAATACAAACTTAGTCATACAAATCTTTAAGTTCTAACAATTTCTAACTCAAGACAACCCGTCATTGTGCCACAGTAAATGTTGTGCTTATTTACTTAGGTTGTGGCGTGAGAATTTTAGGATTAATACTATTTGCTTCAATAGTCATTCCCTCTGTCGCTTTGGCTCAAGAACAATCCCTTAAGGTTGTTTATCCTCGCACGAATCATCAAACTAATGCCGATAGAATATTTTTCATCGGCACTGCACCACCAACCGGACAAGTTCTTATTAATGGTAAGCCAATTGCCCGAAGTAAATCGGGTCATTTTGCACCTAGCTTGCCGTTACAGTTGGGGGAGAATAACTTTATTTTGCGTTACCAAGATCGAGAATTAAAGATTTTGGTAACTCGGATTGCGTTGGAGCCAGCAATTCCCCAAGAATTGGCATTTGCCAAGGATTCCCTAACTCCAGCGCGAGATATCGCTCGAATGCCAGGAGAAACAATTTGCTTTAGTGCGATCGCACCCCCCAATGCTCAAGTTTCTGTTAAACTTGGCAACCAAACAGTCGCGCTTTTACCCCAACCGGCGATCGCCCGACTTCCAGATAATAAAGCTGCACTCACAGGAACCTCGCAGCCCATTATTCAATCTGCCCTTGGAAAATATGAGGGTTGCACGATACCTCAACCAATTGGCTCTTTACTCTATGGTAACAATGTCATTTCTGGCGTTGTAATCTCAGATACTAGCAGCGAGGTTGATTTAGGTAAACCAGAATTTCAACTCACCCTTAATGGTAAAACGATTACTCAACCAGGTTCGGGCAAAGTTACTATCCTCTCACCAGGAAAGCTACAAGTAGCTGAAGTGACAGCGGAATCTGGAGTAGCACGCACTGGTGCAAGTAGCGACCATTCTCGACTTACACCACTGCCAAAAGGTACAAGGGCATCAGTTACAGAAAAAGACGGTGACTGGTTACGCTTGGATTATGGCGGTTGGATAAATAGTAAAGAAGTTCGTATTATACCAGGTGCTGTTGCACCACGCACAATTATCCGCAGTGTTGGCTATCGAAAATCGCTCCTGCAAACAGAGGTCGTTTTTCCTTTACAAGTCCCTGTACCTATTAGCGTGCAGCAGGGCAATAAAAGTTTTGTCCTCACACTTTACAACACCACCGCCCAAACCGATACTTTTCGTACCGATGACAGTCCGATAATTTCCCGTCTCGACTGGCAGCAAATCAACCCAAACCAAGTGCAATATATCTTTAATTTAAAAAAAGACCAACAGTGGGGTTACAAAATTCGCTATGAAGGTACAAGTTTGGTTTTGGCTTTGCGTTATCCACCCGAATTATCGGGTAAGCGTAAACCCTTATCTGGTGTGAAGATTTTACTCGACCCCGGACACGGTGGTAAAGAGTCGGGCGCTCCTGGTGCCGATGGTACTTTGGAAAAAGATGTAAACTTAATTATTTCCAAGTTGATGCGCGACGATTTAATTAAGCGTGGCGCAACAGTCATCATGACGCGAGAGGATGATAAAGAAGTTTCTTTAGTAGAACGTCAACGAATTATCGATGCATATGAACCAACTATTGCCCTGTCTATCCATCACAACTCGTTACCTGATAATGGCGATGCACAAAACACTAGAGGGTTTGGTACTTTTTGGTATAACCCCCAATCCCACGACCTGGCTTTATTCTTGCACAACTATATAGTTAGGAAGATGAAGCGTCCATCCTACGGTGTCTTTTGGAACAATTTAGCGCTGACACGTCCCGTAAGTTCGCCATCAGTATTGTTGGAGTTGGGTTTTATGAGCAACCCCAACGAATTCGAGCAAATCGTAGACCCGCAAGACCAGAAAAAAATGGCACGTGCTTTAGCTGATGGAGTTGCTGAGTGGTTTAAAAAACAGAAGAAAGCTAGTAAAGAGTAGGGATTAGGAGGTAGGTAGAAGGGGGCAAACGAGAGGAATAAATGTAATATCTATATTTTTCCTACTTTTACTCTCCCTTCCCCCTCCATAAGTAATTTAAAATACTCGGCTTCATTGCTTAAAAAATGGTGAATATCCCAATATACGAGGATTTAAGTGTATATAACTTCAAAATAATATCTCCATATATTAGGTTAACTAAACTAACTTAAGTGAAATCACAGATAAAACTATAGAATAATTACTTAGAGTGGTGTATTCTCTAATTTGAGTCTTTGTGTTGAGAGTAATGTGTTCCTGCACTACATATTTCCGGTTATAACTGTTACATTTGTCCGGAGAATATGCTTAAATATTAATCGCGTAAAGTTTTTTGTTCTCAAACTTAATTTGAGGATTGATTGCGTGTATCGGTCGCTTTTATACAGTTAACCTTCTGCATCGGGACTATATATTTTTTCAAATCGTTGGTTCGATGCGAATGAGTCGGTTTCTATAAATGCTTTTGCTGTGATGTTAATTTGAAAACTCAAATCAACACGACCAGCATTGAAAAGTAAGCTATTTAATTTAAATTTCCTGAGGATTGACCTATGGCTAAATCGCCTTTAGAGCAAACATTAACAACTATTCAACCAGCAAGTCTAGACGGGTCTAACCCCCTCAATCCAAATCCATCGTTGCTGTCTGCGAGTTCTTCCCCCATTGCAACCGCTTCTACCACTCCTCCATCTCTGACCGTGTCTGGTAACACTAGTTACACTGGTACTGCACCTGTAACTGTTGCACCTAATTTGACTATCTCCGGTACTGATAACTTTAGTGGTGCTAGAGTCTTTATTGACGAAAACTTCAACAGTAGTAAAGACCGTTTAGCAGTCGGTAATTCAACAGGCAACAACGGTACGCTTCAACAAGGTATCGATTGGACTTACAACCCAACTACCGGGGTTTTGTCCTTAAATAATAGTCCTGGAAGTAATAATATTACCCCTGCTACCTATCAAGAGGTACTACGGCAGGTTACTTACACAAACAGCGACACCAACAACCCAGGAAACGCTCGGAAAATTCAGTTCTCCCTGGGGAACCTCCTCGTAAACCCAGAAAACGGACACTTTTACCAATTTGTTGACAATAATGGTGTTAAGTGGACAGATGCCAAAACTGCTGCTGAAAATCTTAACTACTTTGGAGCCAAAGGTTATTTAGCCACAATTACCAGCGCGGCAGAACAACAGTTTCTCAATGCCAGAATCCAAGCGAATGGATGGATTGGTGCAAGCGACGCAGCTACAGAAGGTGATTGGAAATGGGTAACAGGTCCAGAAAGTGGGCAGTCATTCTGGAGTGGAGGTATAACTGGTAGCGCTGCCACCAATAATAACGTTGTTAGCTACACAAACTGGAATGATGGTCTAGGTGGCGAACCAAATAACAGTGGTGGTGGTGATGGTGAAGATTATGGGCATGTCATTGGTAATCCCCTACTTTTAAAAGCTAATGGAACTTCTGCAGTAGGTAAGTGGAATGACCTTGCTAACGAGCGTCCAGCCGATAACTATACACCGAAAGGTTACATTGTTGAATACGGTGGTTTAAAAGGCGACCCGACTTTAAATATTACTGGTAGCGTTACGGTTAGCTTGAGCGCTACTACTCAGGCTAATTCAACTACACCTGACTTTAACAAAGACGGCAAACCCGATCTCCTTTGGCGTAACAAGGGTAACGGTCAGAACGCTGTTTGGGTCTTGAACTATGATACAACTAGCGCTGACACAGGTTTTACGCTAAATGCCAAAACTAAGTTAATTCAGCAAGAACGCGACCAAGGTTGGAAAGTCGCAGGTTTATACGACATAAATAAGGATAATATTACTGACATCTTCTGGCGTAACTACACGACTGGAGAAAATAGCATCTGGTTGATGAAAGATGATGGCAGTGGTATCGACATTGGTCCTGGTAGCAATTTACCTCTAGCGGAAAAAGATATTAACTGGGAAATTAAGGGAGTCGCAGATTTTGATAATGACGGCACTGCGAATATTCTCTGGCGTAATGAGCGAACTGGTGAGAATGCAATTTGGCAAGTTGATTACGACCCAAATGCTAGCGGTAACGGTTTTAGCGTAAACGCCAGCAAATCTAAGTTAATCGCTAGAGAACCCGATACCAAAAATTGGGTTATTCAAGGTTGGGCAGACTTTACTGGAGACAAGATTCTCGATATATTGTGGCGTAATCAGGCAACAGGTGAGAATGCGGTCTGGAAGTTAAATAACAATGCCACAGGTGCTAATCCGTATTTTAATTTGGCAGATAGTTACCAAATTGACAAAGTACCTGTCACAGATGGATGGGAAATTGAAAAAGCTATCGATTTTAATAAAGATGGCATCGCCGATATTCTCTGGCGCAACTATAATACTGGGGAAAATAGTATCTGGGTAATGACTGCTGGAGGCAAGGCAGATCCAGCCAAAACAGCTTTAATTGCTCCTAAGACTCCTACTAGTTGGGAAATCGAAGGAGTAGCTGATTACACCAGCGATGGAACTCCTGATATCGTTTGGCGTAATTATTCTACAGATGAAAATGCAATTTGGCGAATGAAGATCGATAGTAATAATCGACCTGTCCTTGATAAGGACTTTGCACTTAGTAAAGCAGGTAATTTAAGCTGGGAAATCGTTGGGCCTATCGTTAATAACGACTTCAACTAACTTAATCAACCGCTAGTTTAATCGATATAACTAACCTTTGAAATTAGTTAGATAAATATTGCAGGTATGGTAGACATAATATTGCTCACCATACCTGCATTTTTGCTTGTGTATTTTCAAACATTTTTTTGATTAATTTTCAGCATTGCCTTAGCACCTGATTTGTTTAGTAAATTACTAGACTTTCATCTTATCTACGTCAAATTCTGGACATAAAATGCTTACTTCACGATTTCTTTAAGATAAATTGTTTTGTTCTACATATTAGCTTCACAGTATCTATTTAATTTAATTAAAATCAAAGATATATTAAAGTGTGGTAAACCGTATATGTACTTAGCCGCGCTATGGACAATTATGGTACAAAATTATTTTTTTCGTTTTTCAAGCTCAACTATGCAGTCCTGGCTGCCTGTATAGGGTTTTTAGTAAGCGAAAGTAGTGGCATTGTGAAGTTAATTTACACCAAATAACAAAGTAATGGTTATGGCGCGAGTAAATCTGTCTGATGATTGATTTATTGCTGAACCAGTAACAAGTTAAATAAGTAGTTAGGTATACACCATCAGTAAAGGAAATATTTACATTTTCATCGCTACAGTGCGATCGCGTACAAATTATTGAAGTTGTTTTTGAGCAAAGTAGGAGGGTTGCATTTGAACAAAATTGAAATTACAAAATTATCTAACAAATTGTTGATTTTTACAGCAAAAATTTACAGGTAGGTAAAAATCGGTTATTTCTGTTGTGTTGATAGTAATGCTCCGAAAAGCGATGATGGCAAACATCGCACATTCAGCTTAACTACACTTTTTAATTTCAAAAAGCGATGAAAGTAATACAATTTTTAGCGACTTTGTGTAAATTCACGCTCTTTAATGGTTCCCTATTCAAAACAAGCGACAATCGGCTAGTCACTAGGAACATAATTAACGTTTAAAATCACTTGTTTAGATAGTGGTGATGAAACATATAAACTTACTAAATGTAACGATTGATGACATGACAATGGCGGAGCTGTTAGAAAAGCTTCGTGGTGGTGGAGTTGTCTTCACTCCAAATGTAGATCATATGATGAAGTTGCAACAGAACCAGCAATTTTATGGTGTTTACCAAGAAGCTGACTATCGAGTATGTGATAGTAAAGTACTGATGTACGTTTCTAGCTTTTTAGGAACACCAATACAAGAAAAGATATCTGGCTCGGATTTATTTCCAGCGTTTTATAATTATTACCGATATGACGAAACCATCAAAATATTTTTGTTGGGATCGGAGGTAGAAGTAGTCAAAGAAGCGCGGCGGAGAATCAATCGCAAAGCAGGTAGAAATATTGTTGTCGCGGCTCATTCTCCTTCATTTGGTTTCGAGCAAAATGAGCAGGAATGCCAGAGAATAGTTGAGATGATTAATCGTTCTGGGGCAACAGTTTTAGCAATAGGAGTTGGCGCACCCAAGCAAGAAATGTGGATTACTAAGTATCGAGAACAGCTAATAAGTATTAAGATATTTTTAGCAATTGGTGCGACAATTGATTTTGAGGCTGGTAACGTCCAACGCTCGCCAAAATGGATGAGCGAAATCGGTCTTGAATGGTTTTACAGAGTAATAATGGAGCCAAAGCGCTTGTGGAAGCGTTATTTTTTGAGTGCGGTTCCGTTTTTTTGGTTGGTATTAAAGCAAAAGTTCCAGTTGTATAAAAATCCTTGGTCTGCGATTGAAGTTGAGGCAACTACGAGTTTTATTTCAGTTATGGAAAACATCAAAAAGGTTTAAACTTAAATATCCACAGTTCCTATTGATTTCTCAAACTTAATGGGACGAAAAGTCCATTTTACAAATAAGTAACTTGTATGGAGAAACAAAACCATCCCGAAGAGATCGACATTCATAATTACTGGCTAGTATTGAAACGACGTTGGCTAGTGGGATCGGGAATTTTTTTGACATCAGTTGCGCTGTCAGGATTTGCCTTATCGCTACAACGACCTAATTATGAAGCAACTGGAAAACTTCTGTTTCAAGCTAACCGGACTTTATCTTTAACGGGAGTTGGAGATAAAGTTAGGGATTTAGAAAGTGTCAGACGCGAAGCTAATCCATTATCGACACAAGCAGTTATATTGCAGTCGCGTCCGATTTTACAAGCGGTAATTGTAAAACTTAACTTACGCGATGCCAAAGGCAATCTCATCACTCCAGAGTCGCTAGAAATCAAAATTGAGCCGGTTGTCGGTACTGATGTACTCAATGTTTCGCATATTTCTAACAGCCCTCAAAAAGCAGCAGCAATAATTAATCAAGTCATGCAATCGTATGTTGACAACAACATTGAGCATAACCGTTCGGAAACCTCATCAGCACGTAAGTTTCTCCAGGCACAAATTCCCCGCACTGAGAGTGAATTAAATACAACAACCGAGGCATTGCGACGATTCAAAGCCCAAAACCAGATAATTAACTTAGGTGAAGAATCTAGCGCTACAGTTCAAAATATTTCCGAAATCGATAGAGAATTAAATTTAGCAAAGGGACAATTAGCTGAAGTAAGTTCGCAACAAGCCGAATTGCGTAAGCAAGCTAACTTACAAAGCGAAAATACCGTTGATATTACTTCACTCAGTCTTATTCCCGGCATCCAAGAAGTTTTGGGAGAATTACAAAAAATTCAAAGCCAACTTGCCACCGAACAAACTCGCTACACAAGCAATAGTCCCCGGATAATTAATCTCAAAGAGCAAGAAATCGCCCTTAACTCCTTGTTGCAAAAACGCATCAATGAAACTCTAGGTAGAAACGTCAAGATTGCCCCCGGAAAATTGCAACTAGGGGAACTCAAACAGCAACTAGTAGGAGAATTTGTCCGATTACAAGCATTAAGGTTAGGTTTGGAAAATAAAGTCCAAACTCTCGCAGACCTCCACGGTTCCTACAAAAAACGTGCTGATTTCATCCCGAATTTAGAGAAAACACAAGGTGAATTAGAAAGACGATTGTCAGTTGCTCAAAAATCTTACGAACAACTTCTTACCCGTCTTCAAGAAATCCGTGTTGCCGAAAACCAAACCGTCGGCAATGCACGAATTATTCAACAGGCACTCGTCCCAACCCAACCAGTTAGCTCGAAAATGACCATCTACTTAGCAGTAGGTGGTGTATTTGTTGGGCTATTGCTTGGTGTAGCAGCAGCCTTCTTCATCGACCTAATCGATCGGTCGCTTAAAACAGTTAAAGAAGCTCAAGCCATCTTTGGATATACTCTACTCGGCTTAATTCCTAAATTTGACAGTACTAGCACTACGGCCGAAGAAGTCGTACTGGAGGCCGCCTCTCCACGGGTAATAGTAGCGACTTCACCTCGTACCATAATTCATGAAGCGTATCAAATGCTTCAAGCTAACCTCAAATTTATTAGCCATAAGAAGGTTCGCACCATTGTCATTACCAGTTCAGTCGCGGGTGAAGGAAAATCAGAGGTTTCAGCGAATTTAGCTGCATCATTCGCACAGGCAGGAAAGCGAGTATTACTCGTCGATGCAGATATGCGTAATCCTTCGCAACATCATCTGTGGGGAGTGATGAATTTGACCGGATTGAGTAATATTATCGTCGGTCAAGAGGAAGTTCGTCGCTGCGTGCAATTGGTAACTCGAAATATATCAGTACTAACAGCTGGAGTCATTCCACCAAATCCCTTAGCCTTACTTGATTCTGAGAGTATGACAGCGTTGATTCATACCTTATCTCAACAGTATGATTATATTGTCTTTGATACTCCTCCTTTAGCTGGAACTGCGGATGCCGCAGTCTTGGGTAAGGTTGCTGACGGTGTTTTGGTAGTAGTCCGTCCTGGTGTCGCCGATTCTGCAAGTGCGGTAGCAGCTAAGTCGTTACTCGTGCGTTCGGAAGCGAATATTCTTGGCATTGTTGCTAATGGAGTTAATACTAAGCACGAACCAGGTAATTACTTTTACTACAACAGTAATTCCCGACCCGACTCTAAGATTGAGGTCGATACCAAAGGTGTAAAAGTGTAATGAGTTAGAAGTAGGTTAGAAGTAGGTTAGAAGTAGGAAGAAACTAGAATAAAAAAATACAATGAATGCTTCCCCCACTTTCCTCTACCTTCACACCTTAGTGCTACTCAATAACGGGCGCTCTTTACCCCGCCCTTGCTCACTACTCACTACTCACTACTCCCTCTACAATGTGGCAGCAAATTAAAGAAGACTGGAATTCGCATGGACGCGATTGGACAAAGCCGGGATTTAGAGCGGTAGCTGTACATCGCTTTGGAGTTTGGCGGATGAAAGTTGAGCCGAAACTGTTACGGGTACCTCTGAGCATTTTGTATAGAATGTTCTATCGAAAAATTCGCAACAGTTACGGAATTGAACTTCCTTATACGGTGGAATTGGGACGACGTGTGGTTATCGAACACCAACATGGGATAGTTATTCATGGGTATAGTGCAATTGGGGATGATAGTATTATTCGTCAGGGGGTAACTTTGGGGAACCGTTATTTAGAGAGTCCGTTAGATGCTCCAAAGTTGGGCAAGCGGGTTAACGTTGGAGCAGGTGCAAAGATTTTTGGTAATGTCACTATTGGGGATGATGTGAATATTGGAGCAAATGCAGTAGTTCTATGTAATGTCCCAGCAGGTGCAACGGCTGTTGGTATTCCAGCGCGAATAATTGATAAATCATTTGATAAGTCAGAATTAGCCCTAGATATTCACAAGAGTGAATTTGCTGATTTGTCTGAGCGTCATTGATCTTGGACATCCTGTAGTATAGGCATTATACCTGTACGTTTTACGTTGTCACCTTGCCTGCACTGTTAGGTAGAGTGTCATTACCGTAGCAGAATACAAAGCTCGCTCGATACCGAGCAATAGCTTGAGGGAAAAGAATTTATGTCTGTTAATCAATTAGTGGTTTGGTGTGCTGAAGTCGTGTTATCGATTAGCGCATTTGGTTTGTTGATTCTAAGTTTTGTTTTACTTGTAGAGTGTGTTGGGGCTATATTTCCAATTGCGTCTTTAGCCTCTGGTCGCAATTGGCAAAATACCAAGATTGCGGTTTTGATTCCCGCATACAACGAAGAACTTGTAATTAATCAAACAATTACTAATTTAAAATCTGCGTTAAAACCTCAGCATCAAGTTGTGGTTATAGCCGATAACTGTACCGACGCGACTGCTGAAATTGCTCGCTCTGCTGGAGCTATAGTTATTGAAAGGCATGACTTACAGCAATTAGGGAAAGGGTATGCTCTTGATTGTGGGCTTCGATTTCTCGCCGTTGACCCACCAGAAGTCGTAGTATTCATTGATGCAGATTGTCATATAGACAAGAATGCGATCGCACTTCTAAGCCAACAAGCGATAATATCCAATCGGCCCATCCAAGCCACTTATTTGATGGCAAAACCCAATCAACCTAGCCCTAAAGATTCGATTTCGGCTTTTGCCTTTAAAGTCAAAAATCTCGTTCGCTTTCGGGGAATGGAACAATTGGGTATATCATGTTTGCTGGCAGGAACGGGAATGGCTTTTCCTTGGTCGGTAATTCGTTCAGTTAACGTTGCCAGTTCCGACATTGTAGAAGATATGAAGCTTGGTTTGGATTTGAATATCGCAGGCTATCCATCAAGTTTTTGTCCCGATGCCATAGTTATTGGTAATTTGCCCAAAAGCACAGCAGCAGCCAAAAGTCAACGCACTCGTTGGGAACACGGACATCTACAAACTATACGCAAATACGTTCCTCAACTTGTTCTAGCTGCACTGCGGCAAAAGCGCTTTGATTTGCTGATAAGTGCCCTTGATTTGTGCATTCCACCGCTCTCGCTATTTGCGGTCATCTGGTTTGGGGTGATGTTAGTTTCACTACTTTTTGGGCTAGTAACAACACAGTGGATAGCTAGTATTATTGCTGCATCAGCAGGGGTACTCCTGGGAACGGCAATTCTAATTTCCTGGGCAAAATTTGCCCGTTCCGATTTACCCTTACACCAACTCTTCGCAGTACCTTTTTATATAATCTGGAAGATTCCCCTGTACTTAAAATTCTTAATCAAACCTCAGAAAGTTTGGATTCGCACTGAACGGGAATAGGGGGAGTGGGGAGTAGGGAGTAGCGGATATATGTCCAACAGAAAATTCGTACTCTTATCCTACTTCCATTACTTTTCTCCTTCCTTCTTTCTTAATTCCTACTCCCTACTCCCCTTCCTCCTATGCAAAACTTTTGTATTATTACTCCGAGTTATGCACCCGATTTTGAACGGTGTAAATTACTCAGTTGGAGCATTGAAGCGTTTGCACCCCAATGGGTAAAGCATTATATTATTGTTCCCAAACGGGATTTACCTTTATTTCAAAAGCTCCGAAAACTGAATACCGAAATTATTAGCGTCGAGTCCATACTTCCAGCTTGGATTCAACGCTTACCGTTGGTACAAAACTGGTGGTTAAGCTTCAAACATATTGCAGTTCGTGGCTGGATAATTCAACAAATTATTAAACTCGCAACAGCCCAATTTCTCAACGAAGATGTTTTTGTCTTTGTTGATTCCGACGTTGCTTTTGTGCGTCCATTTACCGAGCAAAATTTTATCAAAGATGATAAAGTGCGACTATTTCGCATTCCCGCACAAATTGCTCCACAAACTCCAATTGGCGAAAAATGGCATCAAACTGCACATAGTTTACTTGGTTTACCCCATGTGCCTCCTCCTGTACCTGGCTACATCGGTCAAATTCTGACTTGGAGACGCGATAATTTGTTGAAATTATACCAACATATCGAAGTAGTTTCGGGACGCGGGTGGATTGAAACGGTATGTGGTGCTTGGAATGTATCGGAATATGTTATTTACGGCATTTTTGTTGACCACATTTTGAAAGAACCGATTGGACATTATTATGATGCAGGAAGAATTTGTCACGAATATTGGTTTACTTCGGAAATGTCTGATAATGAATTAAAGAAGTTTTTTGCTGATAATCTTCCCGAAGATATTGGGGTAATGATATCAGCAAAAGCGAATATTTCAGTACATAAATATGAAAGTATAGTTAAAAAATTAAATCAAAACCAATATTTACAAGTTAAGAATTAGGAATAAGCGTTCTTCTAATTTTGTACGCAAATATTATGCATGGCAATTAATTTCGCTCTTGTGGCAGCATAGGCGCCAGGAGACTCTTAATTCCTAACTATATAAAAATCTCAATGCAAATAGGTTATTTAATTCCTGAATTTCCAGGACAAACACATATTTGGATGTGGCGCGAAATTTGTCACATGCGTGAGTGGGGAATGTCCATTCATGTTTTTTCTACCAAACGTCCTTCACCCGATATTAAAGCTCGTCATGGGTTTGCTAAAGCCGAAGATGAAACATATTATTTGTGGAAACCAAGTTTCCTGGAAATTATCAAAGCTATTTTATGGACGATTTTTACCCGTCCTTTGGGTTTGATAAAGTCAATTTGGTTGGCTTTAACAATTGATGTTGATACCCGTTTGAATTCAATACCGCTAGTTGCGATCGCTTGTATATTTGCCCGTGAGGCTAGAGGGCAGGGCATCGAGCATCTACACTGTCACAGTTGTGCCAACTGCGCGATATTAGCGATGATGCTTAAACGCTTGACAGGTATACGTTATTCGCTGACACTGAATGCTAATTTAGAATGGTGGGGTGGTGGTTTAGCATCCAAGTTTGCTGATGCTGATTTCACCATCGCAATTACTAAATGGTTATTGGAAGAAGTTAGCCATAAATATCCAAATTTAGCTCCAGAACAGCTAATCTTAGGTGGTATTGGTGTAGACAGCACAAAATGGACACCACAGCACAGCAATAAATTGAAAAATCAAAATAATTCATTTCAAGTCGTAACCGTTAGTCGGCTGCATCCAAGTAAAGGACACGATACCCTGATTCGAGCTATTAAGCGGCTGATTGATGCTAGAAAAGTAGTTAAGCTGAAAATAATTGGTGGGGGTTCGGAATTGGACAACCTGAAAGTTTTGGTCAATCAACTCAAATTGTCAGATTTTATTGACTTTACAGGTTCTTTATCTGAAGACCAAATTATCGAAATTATCCAGCAAGCTGATGCATTCGTACTTGCCAGTCATGCCGAACCATTGGGAGTAGTATATATGGAAGCAATGGCAATGGAAGTACCAACAATTGGCACAAATACAGGTGGTGTTGCCGAAATTATTACCAACAATCATGATGGGTTATTGGTTCCACCCCGCGACGATACGATGATAGCGAATGCTCTAACATTGCTAATCGAAAATCCGCAGTTGCGTCTCAAACTTGGACGCAACGGACGTGAAACAGTCATCCAACGCTTCGACAGTCGTATTGGTGCAGCTACTTTATATAACCGCTTGCAAAACGGAGTAGAGAGCAGAGAATAGGAGAAGTGGGGAGGTAGGGGAGCAAGGTCACGATTGGTAAGTAGCAAAAAGTAAAGCATATTTTTCTTGTTCTACTGTTTCCACTTCCTCTACTCTTTCGAGTTCTTACTCCCCACTCCCATAATTATCTACATTGAAACTTTAAAAACTTTCTGACTTCTAGTAAATATACGCGGATATAATTAACTTCTACCGTCTACTGTGTGTATCGAAATCAAAACTTATAAAATGGCGAAACCGTTGCGAATTTTATATGCAATTGGACCAGAAGATGTTATTGAAGCGTATAATTTCTGGATAAAAGGCGAAGATACACCATCACAAGTCTCAATGCCCTATTCAGGTCAATTTTATGAAGTTTGTAAAACTTTGGATGCCAAGGGTTACGTAATTGCAGAAGCAAATCAACCTGCAATTGTCCGAGATGAGCGGTTTATCATCGAATGTCGTCCAGTTCCACTTGCCAATGCTAGGGGGATTTTTTATCATTTCCGGCAACTTTTACGAGGATTGCAGTTACTCGTTGTCGCAATTCGTTTTCGTGCCAATGTAATGATTGCTGATAGCGGTACAACCTACTGGTTCGTTTTATCACTATGTGCTTGGCTAGGAATTAAAGTTATTCCATCGTTACACTGTACTTTATGGCGCAAGTACTCAGAACAAACTCTAGGCGAAAAAATAACCTTGAGATTAAGTCGTAGTTTTTTTAAATCTGGGTGTCATCATATACATGCAGTCTCCCATGATATTAAGGAACAGATAGTTGAATTAACGGGAGGAATACATCAACCAATTTATGAATTTTTACCGACTTACCGAAATAGTGATTTCGCTAGTATCGCACCTCCTCCCACAAATACATCGCCTTTTCGAGTTTTGTTTGCAGGTCGTGTTGAATACAATAAAGGTGTATTCGATTTAGTAGAAATAGCCGCTAGTTTTGCATCGAGTGGTATTAAAGACATTATTTTTGATATTTGTGGGACTGGTAGTGCTTTAGAAGCATTACGTAAACAAGTCGAACGAGCAAATCTAAATGAGTTTTTTATATGTCATGGTTACTGTAACAAACCACAGATGCGAGCAATGTTTGGTAAGTCACACGCTGTGATTGTACCGACCCGTACCGATTTTATCGAGGGTTTTAATCGTGTTGTTTCCGAAAGTATTCTTTCCGGTCGTCCGGTAATCACCTCTGCAGTTTGTCCAGCATTATCTTACGTGTTAGAAGCTGTTATCGAAGTTCCTCCAAATGACGTTACAGCATATGCTAATGCTGTTTTAGAACTATATAACAATCCTCATATTTACGAACAAAAACGTCTTGCATCTTTAAAGCTGCAAGACCAATTTTACGATATTAATAATAGCTGGGGAGCAATGTTGAAAGCGAGTCTTTTAACAATTAGGAAGTAGGCAGTAGGCAGTAGAGAATAGGGGGAGAAAAGAATGGGAAGGGGGATATTTTAAAAAAAAATTTATAAAAACAGAAAAATACGAACAAAAATATTTTCTGGTATATAAATACCAATTTTTCTTATCTTCTTTCTCCCTACTCTCTATTTCCTCATGATAAACATAATTGAAAAAGTCTTTGCCATTATCGGATTAATGTTTTTTTCTGGAGGATTGTCGCAATTACTTCCAGGAACACCAATTACATTACTCCGCTATTTCGTGTGGGGAATTGCGACAGCTTTGATTTGCTTGCGATGGAAAGATGGATTGCGTACAGTTACCAAAGATATACCTTTATTGATATTGACAACAATAATCTTAGTATCATTTATTTGGTCTGATATATCAATAAGTACCTTTAAAGATAGCCGCGAAATCATGCAAATGACTTCATTTGGCTGGTACTTTGCTTCTCGATTTAAGTTGAAAGAGCAAATTCAACTTCTAGCAGCAGCATTATATATCGGGATTTTATTAAGCTTTACTGTTGGCTTTGCAGTACCGGCAATTGGCATTCATCAAGGCGACCATCCGGGTGCTTGGAAAGGAGTGTTTGGTTATAAAAATATCCTTGGAAGCATTATGATTATTAGCAGTTTCACATTTTTTTTACTTCCAATAAATCGCTATATTTTGTGGCATCAACTATATAAATGGAGTGGTTTAGGTCTATCAATTCTACTCATCGTACTTTCGACTTCTAAAACTTCGTTAATTGTTTCAATTCTGTTATTTTTAATTTTGTTTTTTTACCGTAACTTCCGCTGGCAAGG
>JANNFJ010000808.1:0-5721 GCA_031379725.1 Calothrix sp. OTE_75_metabat_31 | reverse complement strand
CGGTGCAGCAAAATTGCTCGAAGAACGCTTCCAAATACCTTATGAAGTATTTACCGAATTAACGGGTTTGCAGCCAGTTGATGAGTTTATGCAAGCCCTGTCCGACTTAAGCGGAGTCGATGTACCTGAGAAATTTCGTCGTCAACGTCGGCAATTGCAAGACTCGATGTTAGACACGCACTTTTATTTTGGACGGAAGCGTATATCTTTAGCATTAGAGCCAGATTTGTTGTGGTCAACTGTTTTATTTCTACAGTCAATGGGGGCAGAAATTCAAGCAGCAGTAACAACAACACGTTCTGTACTGTTAGAACATTTGCCAATTGAAAAAGTGGTAATTGGTGACTTTGAAGATTTCGAGCAATTAGCAGCAGGGTCAGATTTATTAATTGGTAATTCCCACACTAATAACATTGCCAAACGTTTAGGTATTCCCCTTTATCGCCAGGGTATTCCCATTTATGACCGTTTAGGAAATGGTCAATATTTCAAAGTTGGTTATCACGGAACAATGAACCTTTTGTTTGAGATTGGTAACATCTTTTTAGAAGCAGAGGAAACAAAAGCTAAAGCTGTAAACTTTGAGATGTAAAGCTTCAGAACCAAGAGAAGCAAAATTATTAATATTTTTGCTAAAAAATTCCCTCCCTTCTCCTTCTCTTCTCTTCCTCTGTGTTGCGCCAGGTGCTACAACGCGGGGAACCCCATGCCAGATTGCACCCTGCAAGAAGCAAGCTACAACGGGGGGAACCCCCGCACGCAACTGGCTCCGCAACGCAATGGCTTCTCTGTGTCCTCTGTGTCCTCTGTGGTCAATACCTCTGACAACAACTCCCAACAAATAAACAAGGATGAAAAGAGTGAAAATTGCCTTTACGACTAGCGATAGCATCCATGTTAACGCTCATTTTGGATGGGCTAAAACAATTGATGTCTATGAAATATCAGACAACGGTTACAAATTCCTCGAAACATTAAAATTTGAAGGAGACCTCAAACAAGACGGAAACGAAGATAAAGTAACACCAAAACTTGAAGCACTTTACGACTGCAAAATAGTCTACGTGTCAGCAATTGGTGGAACTGCTGCAGCCAAACTAATTAAAAATGGCGTAACACCAGTTAAAGCCAAATCCGACGAAGAAAAAATTGATGAAGTTTTAGCAAAACTAGTCGAAACATTAAAAGGAAATCCTCCACCTTGGTTGCGTAAAGCCCTACAAACACAACCTAAAAACTTTGATGATGAATTGAATGAGGAAGCGACAGTATGAGCGAACAGAATAGTGTGAATCCAGATACTTCATCCAACGCTGTAAACTCGCCATTTTTGCAGGCGATCGCACAACAAATTCGCGGGCAGGATGTCTACGGTGTTTACCGCAGTTGGTCGAATGAATTGCTACTCAAAGCTTACGTAGTCAGCAAGCAAAAGAAACGCGAAATCCCGGTTGATGGCGAAATTGACCCGATGACGCTAAGTCGCATTATGGCTTTTTACCGTGCAGCAGCAGCTTGCATCGAAAAAGAAACAGGTTTACTGTCACAGGTCATTGTTGATTTGAATCATGAAGGCTTTGGCTGGGGATTAGTATTTGCTGGTCGGCTGATATTGGTTCGTAAAACAATGCGCGACGCTCATCGTTTTGGCTTTGATTCTTTTGAAAAATTAGCTGCCGAAGGTGAAGATTTAGTTGCACAAGCTGTCGAGTTAGCACAACGTTTTCCGGAAGTAGGGGACGTGTAATGGAGTTAACTAATCAGATAGCGGCTATTGAAGATTTGAAGATGCAAATCAAGCGGCTCAATAGTAAAGCTGGTCAGATGAAAATGGATTTGCACGATTTGGCAGAAGGTCTGCCAACCGATTATCAGCAATTGATGGATGTGGCTGCCCAAACTTATGAGATTTTTCATAAGTTAGACGAAATGAGAAAGCAGGTAAAGAAGATGGAGGAGGAAAAATGAGCGGCGATTTTGAAACCTTTAACCAAATTGTCGATGCGGAAGAATATTTTAAGTTTTTTGACCTTCCTTACGACACAAATGTTGTAAATGTCAACCGTTTACATATTTTGAAAAAGTTCTCTTCATATATTAAAGAAGTAGACGCACAAAATCCTGGCTTGAGCTTCGCAGACAAACTCAGCCTTTATAGTGCGGCTTTGGAAAAAGCTTATCAGGTTTTTCTAGAATCAACACCCCAAGAACAGAAGCTGTTCAAAGTGTTTAATGATAAACCGAAAAATGTAATAAAGCTGACAGAAATCACTTCTGATTAGGAGGTACAAAGTGATTGACCTAACGCCTACCGAGTTAGAACGCTACCGTCGCCAAATGATGCTCCCCAACTTTGGCGAACTGGCACAAAAACGCCTCAAGTCAGCAACAGTGCTGGTTACAGGTGTGGGAGGATTAGGCGGTACAGCAGCTCTCTATTTAGCTGTTGCAGGCGTTGGGCGACTGATTCTCGTTCGAGGTGGTGACCTGCGGCTTGATGATATGAACCGTCAGGTTTTGATGACCGATGATTGGGTCGGTAAGCCAAGGGTATTTAAAGCGAAGGAAACGCTCGAAGCCATCAATCCGGATGTGAAGGTGGAAGCGGTCTTCGATTATATCACCTCGGAAAATGTAGATTCGTTAGTGCAAGAGGCTGATATGGCTTTGGATTGCGCTCACAATTTTACAGAACGCGATTTGCTCAACGAAGCCTGCGTGCGCTGGCGCAAACCAATGGTGGAAGCGGCAATGGATGGAATGGAGGCGTATCTGACTACGATTATTCCAGGTGTAACTCCTTGTTTATCGTGTCTGTTTCCAGAAAAGCCTGTTTGGGATAAACGTGCTTTTTCAGTTCTCGGTGCGGTATCTGGGACGCTAGCTTGTCTGAGTGCTTTAGAGGCTGTGAAATTGATTACGGGGTTTAGCCAACCTTTACTATCGCAGTTGCTGACGATTGACTTAAATCGGATGGAGTTTGCCAAGCGTCGTTCCTACCGCGACCGGGAATGTCCCGTATGTGGAAATAACGCACCGTGGCGGTATAATTCCCCTGCAGTGGAAACTACCAGCAATTGTAAGTAAGTATAAGTAACGATTTTCCTGCGGCATCTAATTATCGCGCTGAAATTGTTTCCCTGTCCTTATCAGTTTATCAGCCTTATACCTGACTGCATAGGCTTCTAGCCTATGCTGCGTCATCACTAACTAGGAGGATCAATGAGTGTAACGCTGACAGAAAAAGCACAATATCATTTACGTGAATTGCTGCTGAATTCAGTATCTGATTCTAACGTATCAACTAAAGGTATTCGCTTGTTAGCTTCATCTGGTGGTTGTAACGGTTACGAATACGGAATGGAAATCACTTCTTCACCCAAACCCAATGATGTCGTAGTCGAACAAAACCAGGTGCTGATTTATGTCGATGCCAAAAGCGCACCGTTGTTAGAAGGAATGGTAATCGATTTTGTCGAAGGTGTGATTGAAAGCGGCTTCAAATTTAGTAACCCGAACGCTACAAATACTTGCAGCTGCGGTAAGTCATTCACTGCTGGAGAGTTTACACCGGAAGCAAAACCTTGCAATAACTAATCTACATGAGCGTTGTCTTCGTCAGTTATCAGATGTTATTTCTTATTTATCAGTTGTAATGACCACTGACTACTGACCATTGACCACTGACCATCTTATCCGATACTTTGAGGAGAATCCGCAATGGCTACCTATCAAGTTAGATTAATCAACAAAAAAGAAGAACTTGACACAGTAATTGAAGTTGATGAAGATTCCACCATTTTAGATGGTGCCGAAGAAGCTGGTATTGAATTACCTTTTTCTTGTCACTCTGGTTCATGTTCTAGCTGCGTAGGCAAGATAGTCGAAGGTGAAGTAGACCAGTCTGACCAAATCTTTTTGGATGATGACCAAATGTCTAAGGGATTTGCTTTACTTTGTGTTACCTATCCACGTTCTAACTGTACAATCAAAACTCATCAAGAACCTTACTTGGTATAAGTAATTTCTTGAATTTGTAATTGATTGATAACGTTGGCTTAAATATAAGTTATAGCTTAAATCAAGCTATGACTTTTTTATTTTTAGGATTACACAAAAAAATGTCATTCGGTGACTACATTGACAAGATATATGTTGGGTTACGTTGCACTGCACCCAACCTACGAATAATAGTACTGTACTTCTTACGGTATTAGGATAGCTTTTAGTGAGCTATGTCAAAAGTTCTGTAGTCGGCTTGTTGCAGGATAGGGTTCAAAGAATCCGGGTTTATTCAAGAAACCCGGATTCTAGTCCTCTCGAATAGTCAAAATTAATGAGATTTGATATATAGAAAAGTTTATTGGCTAGAGCAATTTATTCAAATATTATCTGTATATTAAAAAATAGTTGAAAAAAATTATTATTTAGAGGCTAAAACTATCTAACTTTCTTTTATTATTTTTGGATTATTTTTTTGAAAAATACTATTTTACAAAGCAATCGTATAAATGGATTCTTTTTTTTGATAAGTTGCCTTTATTATAGGTCTAGCTGGAAATATGAATGTAGGGGAATGAGAGACTGGTTTTTAGATAGCAGGCATTATCTCGATTGGATGGAATTTTTAAAGCTAAATTTCAATCAAAAAATGCAGCTATTATTTGACTTTTATGAACCTACTATTAATACCAAACGCGATATTGAATATAACGAGTTTATTATGGCTTCGTTTCGATGCTAAACTGACTCGAAAGCTAGTTATACTCTTACAATCAAAAAAAAATCCGGAACTAATGATTTTGAGATGTATGTGTTAGTGAGAAATGGTAGTCAAAACTAAGATTACCAATTATATATTCAAACGCAATAGTCGATTCCGTAAGCAGAGAGCAAGCATCTATATATTCAGACTAAGTGACAGCTATCAAAATGCCACCTATTTAACAATCTGGTAAAACGTTAAGTCTGAATGGTTTAAATAGCTGCAACTTGGCATGAAACTAAGATAACTTTATTAAATTGACTTGCTACTAAATACTTATTTTCATTGCCAATCGATTTAAATAAAAAAATATTCACTGCTATATCAGTACTGTTCTTTGCTGCCTATATGGGTGACGTATTTTCAAGTAGGTTTGGCATCTACGACAAATTGAACATGTTGCAAAACAATAGGAGAAATCAAGCGATAAAATGGCTAAATACTTCTTTAACGATGAAGATTCGCACCCCAATCAACTTACATCAGCAGATATTATTCTGCGGCAACAACTTGAATATTCGATCAGTCGTTACTTTTATAATGCGTGCGATCGCACTCTCCAAGATTTGCTGTCCAACTGTCGCTGGTATGTCACCACAATTGCGGGTGTTTTGACTTTGGTGATTGAATGTCCCGACCAAATTGCTAACTGGCAGGTATTGCGAAAAATGGTACCAATGGCAAAATTACTTAAACAAGTTGTCTCTAGTGCAAAAATTCGCATCTGTCCACCCGAAGCTGATAAAATGCCTTTTGAAATGCGTGTGGATGAGCTAGGAGTTTACCGAGATTTAGCATAATTTATGTTAAATTTATTGTAACCGTTCACAGGTTTTATTGCGCTACAGCGAAAAATAGGTACATGCAGATGGTACATTAAGAGGCATGGACAAAAACTGCCTCGCTTACGGGATTGAAATTCTCGACTCAGATTGGGAAAAAACTCCACCCAGTGT
>JANNFJ010000798.1:0-2418 GCA_031379725.1 Calothrix sp. OTE_75_metabat_31 | reverse complement strand
TGCAAATCAATACAGGTATTGTCGAGCGTAGTTACCAACTTCAAGCAATTTCCAGCGTTACTGAGAAGTTTGATAGTCAAAAAGGACGCAAAGCACTATTAGTGATGGCAACGGGGACGGGGAAAACAAGGACTGCGATCGCACTCGTCGATTTACTAATGCGAGCAAATTGGGTAAAGCGAGTATTGTTTCTAGCTGACCGTAACGCATTACTCACCCAAGCATTACGAGCATTCAAAACCCATTTACCCAATGCGACGATTGTCGATTTAACTAAGGGTGATGATATCGATGCTGCAAGTATAGTGCTTTCGACTTACCCAACCATTGCCAATCGTATTGACCGCAGTGATGGAAATAAGCGCATTTTTGGTTCGGGTCATTTCGATTTAATTATAGTTGACGAAGCGCATCGTTCGATTTATAAAAAATATCGTGCGCTGTTTGATTATTTCGACGGGTTGCTCGTAGGTTTAACTGCTACACCGCGTTCGGAAATACACCGCGATACTTACCGTATATTTGATTTAGAACCCGATTCCCCTACCAGTGCTTATACGCTGGAGGATGCAATTGCCGACGGTTATCTTGTTCCTCCCAAAGGTGTTAACGTCCCCTTTAAATTTCTGCGTGCGGGTGTAAAATATGCAGATTTAACCCCAGAGGAACAGGAAGAGTACGAACAGAAATTTCGGGATGAAGATGGAGAAGTACCCGACCAAATCAATGCAGCAGCGTTGAATAATTGGCTGTTTAATATCAGTACTGTTGACCAAGCTTTACAGCTATTGATGGAGTTTGGTATCAAAGTTGATGGTGGTGACAAACTCGGTAAGACTATCATTTTCGCACGCAATCACAAGCACGCTGAGTTTATTGTCAAGCGCTTCGATAGCAATTACCCTAAGTATAAAGGGAAATTTGCTCAAGTTATCGATAGTAAAAATGATTACGCCCAAAGTCTCATCGATGATTTTTCGGAAGTTAACAAACAGCCGACAATTGCCGTGTCTGTGGATATGCTCGATACTGGTATTGATGTTCCGGAAGTAGTTAATTTAGTCTTTTTCAAACCTGTATATTCCGCAGTCAAATTTAATCAGATGATTGGACGGGGTACTCGGTTGTGCAAAGATTTATTTGGTATTGGTAACGATAAAATCGAGTTTTTGGTGTTTGACTTGTGCGGCAATTTTAATTACTTTGAGCAACAATTACCTGAAAAGGAAATCAAACCAAGTCAAAGCATTAGCACGCAGTTAGTGAAAACACGTTTAAAATTAAGCAATGCTCTTAACGAAAGTGGTGGTGAATATAAAGCGTTACAGAAAAACCTCCTTGATGACTTGCACCAACACGTCGAGAGTATGGAACGGGATAATTTTTTAATCCGTCCGCACCTACAACGAGTTAATGAGTTTTCACAACGCACCCGGTGGAATCAAGTTAGTAACGACGATATCGAAGTCATTAACCAGCTTGCTGAACTTCCCAACGGTCTACCCACAGAAAACGAGGTTGCTAAACGCTTTGATTTACTTTGTTTGAAGCTTCAATTAGCTTTGTTAGATGGGACTAGTAATTATACGGCACTATGCGACCAAATGCGCGACTTGTTGCAACGTCTCGAACAAAAGCGGACTGTTCCAATGGTGAAAGCAAAGTTACCGTTGATTGAAGAAGTCCAAACCGAAATGTGGTGGACTGACGCAACACCGTCCACGATTGAGAATATCCGGTGTCAGTTGCGGGACTTAATCAAATTTATTGACCGTGAAGAACAAACTATAGTATATACAGACTTTACAGACGAACTCGAAGACCTTGAAGAAGTTAACGTTCCCACTCGTCATGGTTTTAGTTCGCATCAATACTGTAAAAAGGTCGAAGCATATATTCGTGACAATCAAAACCATGTGGCGATTGCCAAGCTCAAACGCAATGAACTGCTGAGTTATGGGGATGCGATCGCACTGGAAAAAATGGTATACAGTGCTGATATTGTCGAGAGTCGAGAGCAATTTGAAAAAGTCTACGGGAATGTGAACCTCAAAACCTTTGTTCGCAAACTCGTAGGATTAGAGGGCAACGTAGTTAAAAAAGCTTTTAGTAAGTACCTCAAACCTCCATTCAAGGGTAATCAAATCCGCTTTGTGGAGATGATTATCGATTATTTAACGCAAAATGGGGTAATAGACCCTGGAATGCTTTATGAGGGACAATTTGCGGATTTACATCAAGATGGTCTGGATGGGGTGTTTAGTAATGATAATGATATTGAAGGTATTATTGCGATAGTCGGTTCGTTTAATGTGAATGCTGGTGTGAAGTTTGGTGTTGTGTAGGAGCTTATAGCAATTCCCAACCAGGTGATGTAGATATGTAGGGGCGCAAGGCATTGCGCCCTTATCTTGGTGT
>JANNFJ010000736.1:0-6530 GCA_031379725.1 Calothrix sp. OTE_75_metabat_31 | reverse complement strand
CCCTGCCCCCAACCGGATGATGATCAATAATTCTGTAGGCACCCCCAATTTTACCGTAGTGGTAAACAAGGGGGATATTGGCGGAACTCCCGGCCCAAGGGTTAATCGCATCTGGTATGTAAAATCATCTACAAAATCGATTCTAGCTTCGATTTCTGCCAAAATATCCAAGCATTGACTCCGTAATTGCCGTATCGGTTGAGCTAATTTTCCCTGTAACCCAGCTAAAGCAGTTTGGGCAGCTTGGGGAGATTTTGCACCTACCAAGTCAGAAATGCTCTCAGCCTGCGATAAATCTATGCGTCCATTCAAAAAGGCTCGTAATGTAAATTCTCCAGGCTGTGCAAGACGTGCGCCAGCTTCTAAGCACAATTTCAATACCTGTTGCACCGCCATAATTCCACCGTGACAGTGGAACTCGACCACATCTTCACGGGTGTAGGAACGAGGTGCTTTCATGAGGAGTAATAGCGCTTCGTCAACTAAAATTTGGGTTTGAGGATTGCGAATGTAGCCGTAGAGAATGCGGTGACTTTCCCAAACTTGCTTTCCTGGTGCGTGGAAAAGCTTTTGGGCAATATTTACAGCTTCGGTTCCCGACACCCGCACGATACCGACGCTACCTTGTTGGGGGACAATAGCAGATGCGATCGCAGCGATGGTTCCGGATGTGGCAAAGTCGGGCATTAGTTAGGCTGTTTGGAGTTACATTTATATTATGTTTTATAAAATCCAGTTGATCGAAAAACTATTTTAAATATCTTTGATAATCGCGGCTATATGGAGTGATCGAAAAACTATTTTAAATATCTTTGATAATCGCGGCTATATGGAGAATTAAACAATGACCCAAGCACAAAACCCAATTCGCTGGACTTCTGCCGATATTGAACTGCTGGCATGTGACGAGTGGAAACGTTACGAAATTATTGATGGAGAACTGATAGTGACTCGTGCCCCACATATTGGACATCAGGATGCATCTGGACGCATTTATTCTCAATTATTAATTGCTTCTGAGAATAGTAATACAGGTACACCATTTTTGACACCAGGTATTATTTTTTCGGACGCTGATAACGTCATTCCCGATGTAATTTGGATAAGTAACCAAAGGCTAGCACAGGTAGTTGATAGTGAAGGACATTTAACGGGTGCGCCAGAATTAGTAGTAGAAATTCTTTCCTATGGAGGTAGTAACGAACGTCGAGATAGAGAAGCGAAGTTGAAATTATATTCTACCAAAGGTGTACAAGAATATTGGATTGTTGATTGGAAATTACAGCAAGTAGAAGTGTATATTCGTCAGAATACTCAATTGGTTCAGGTGGCCACATTACTAACGACAGATGTAATTACTTCCAAATTGTTACCGGGTTTTAGCTGTCAAGTACAAAAGTTTTTCGGTTAATTATTTTGACTATTTGATAAAATACCATAATCATACGTTGTTACCAAAGTCTCTTGAATTAACATAAAGGTAAGACGCTCAATAGGAGTAAGCAAAAATGATTACCCAAGTTGTTTTAGACACCACCTCAGAAATTGTTGCCAAGCTGCAAACTCTCGCACCCGAACAACAGCAGCAGGTGCTAGATTTTGTCGAGTTTTTGACGCACAAATATGTCATACCCCAAGAAGTACCAAAACAACGAGTAATGAACTTATTTAAAGACCAGATTTGGATGAGTGATGATTTTAACGACCCTTTACCAGATGAATTTTGGATGGGCGAAGGTGTAATATAGGACTATTATTTTGTTCTTCCCCTGACAAAGCAGTGACTCCCAAACCCACAAATTTTTTAAGCAATACAGCATTGAATTAGTAAATTTCGATTACCGTAATTCAAAATCGTGCAACTTGTATTTCTCAATTAACATCAAATAAAACGTTTAATAGGACTAAGCAAAAATGACTACCCAAGTTGTTATAGATATCACCTCATAAATAGTTGCTAAACTGCAAACATTTGCACCCGAACAACAACAGCAGGTGTTAGATTTTACCGAATTTATAGCACAGAAATATGCTATACCCCAAGAAGTACCCAAAAAACAACGTGTTTTAGGGTTACAGGAGGGGATGGGAACAATGACAGAGGATTTTAACGACCCATTATCGGATGACTTTTTAGTGGGTAAGTCATGAATTTTTTGCTCGATACTCATACATTAATTTGGTCATCGATTAGTCCTAGTAAATTATCAGAACGAGTCAGAGGATTATTAAAGGATGTAGATAATTGTTTATTTCTCAGCATTGCTAGTATTTGGGAATGCAAATTAAACTACAAACAGGTAAGTTAATTCTGCATTTACCACTACCTGAATTAGTCAAAAGTCAACAGCAAAACAACGATATACAAATTTTACCTATAGATGTATCTCACATTTATGCTTTAGATAGTTTACCAAATCATCACCGTGACCCTTTTGACCGAATTTTAATTGCTCAAGCTATAGTCGAAAATATACCTTTGTTAAGCATAGATGCTGTGTTTGATGCCTATCCGATTCAAAGAATGTGGTAAATAACTGGAATATTAGAGATGTTACATCTAACGTTTCTACTATCTGCCTGCCGCATGACAACCTTTCCCAAAACACCGTTACAATAATTTACGTAACTCAATATATTAACCCCAGTAATGAAAACGCCAATATCTCCGCAAGTATGGATACAAACCATCGGACGCGGACTTTATCAACTCGGTTCGGCTGTGCTACTATTTTACACGCCTATTGTTTTCGTTAACTACGGTAATTTCTCCGCAACCGAAGTCGGGTTAGCTGTGGGAGGTGGTTCTGTAGCGGGGGTTGTAGGTAATTTCTTGGGTGGAATACTCACCGACTCTCCAAAAGTGGGACGCAAACCGACTTTGATTGCTTCAGCAACATTTGCAATTATCTGTGCGATTGTAATGGTATTTACTAGAAATTTTGCGTCGTTGCTGCTAGCGAATGTATTTTTTGGATTGAGTACAGGTTTATATTGGACTGCGGCGGATTCATCGGTCATGGATGTAACTGCACCCGAACAGCGGCAAGATGCCTTTTCGTGGCTGGGTGTGGCTGATAATGTTGGCTTTGGTATTGGGACTTTGGGTGGAGGTTTGTTACTTAAATTACTTCATCCTGTGGAATTGATATTTGCTGCGAGTGGTGTGACCTTTTTCGTAATGTTGCTGTTATTTGCATTTGGGATGAAAGAAACTCGTCAAGCAACTAGCGAAATTCAGGATATGCAAAAGGGTTGGAAAACTGCTTTGACAGATACCCGATTACTAATTTACTTGTTAGTCAATACATTATTTATTACTTATCTTGCTTTAGCTGGTGGAACAATACCCCTGTATTTTGTCAACTTCGGTGGAACCTCGGATGCGGTTGTCGCTAACTTGTTTACTTTAGGGTTTGTTGCTTTGGGTGCATTGTTACAGGTTCCCATTATTAAAGTCCTCAGCAGATTCAGTTATTTAACCTCCCTAATGATTTCGATGGGAATTTGGGGTTTCGGATTTTTGCTAGTGTGGATTGTGGGTAGCCCTGAAAATGGTCAGATTTACCAACTTGGTATTTTCTGCGTGTTTGCGATCGCCTCCATCATCCACAAGCCTACGTCATCCGCGTGGATTTCGGAACTTGCCCCAGCTTCGTTGCGCGGGGCTTATACTGCGATCGCATACCAATGCTGGACAATCGGATATATCATCGGGCCCATTGTTGGTGGTTGGGCAATCGACCAACCTGGGAGTATTGCCAGAAACAGTTGGTTACTCGTAGCTTTAAGTACGCTATCTGGTTTAGTGGTATTGCAAGTATTAAACAAGCGAAATTCAACATTAAACGAAAAAGCAGTAGTCGAAAGTTAATTTTATCTATCTAGAGACGCGATATATCGCGTCTTCATTGCTTCATTGCTGTATCAAGTTAAAATTATCATTAGACATAAGTTTTTTTGCCAACCAGCAGGAGTAGTTATTATAAGTGCAAAAACCATAACATTACCGTACTTATTTGTATATCTTTTGATATAGTCAGATGTAGTTTGTTTTAACGGAAATGTCTAAGTATGTACCACCAAGAGTGGCTGCTTCGAGATTGGAAGTTTGCACCAAAACCCTTGAGCGTTGGGAAGCCGAAGGAAAAATCAAAGCGTACCGTACACAAGGAGGACAAAGACGATACGACACCGATTCAGTTATCAATATTCGAGCGGGCGTTAAACCCACCATTCTCTACGCTAGAGTTTCCAGCCATAGTCAGAAGCCTGACCTTGAAAGACAGATTGAGTTTCTTATCACTAGTTACCCCGGTTGCGAAGTCGTCAAAGATATCGGAAGCGGACTCAACTTTAAAAGAAAAGGTTTGCTTGCCTTATTGGAACGAATTTTGCAAGGTGATGTCGGAATGCTTGTCGTTGCCAACAAAGACAGACTTTGTAGATTTGGGTTCGACCATTACTCATGGTTCGCAGACCGCAGCGGGTGTAAAATTTTGGTTCTCAACAACCACGTTCTTAGCCCAGAGCGAGAAATGCTGGAAGATGTTCTTGCCATCATCCATGTTTTCAGTTGCAAGCTCTATGGACTTAGAAAATATAAGCAAAAAATTAAAGAAGACCCTGACTTACAGGGTATATCCCAAGGGAGAAACAAAAAAAATATGGATGCTTAGAATCCATGCTTACCGTAGGGTTTATAACAATGCAATAGCTTATTTGAATAAGCACCAAAGGTTTGACTATTTTAATAAAGATGGACAAAAAACATCAGGCAAAACAGCATTTAGAAGTTTTTGCAAAACGTTGGCTCTTGAAATAATTCCAGCTTGGTGCAAAGAATTAAAAATTGCTCATGCATTAGATAACGCATTATTTGAAGCTTACAGTGCATGGTCTAAAACCAAGCGACAAGAAAAGTTTATAGGCAAGGGCAAGCAGAAAAAACTCAATCCGATTGCCGGACTTAAAATCGCCAAATTCCGCAGTATTCGTGACCAAAAGCAAACAATACAATTCGATCCTAACGACTACAAAGATGGTCATTTCATGGCTTCCAAGGGTTTAGATAAAGCTGAGTACTGGGGTCAGGATTACTGTTTGATTAATTATGATTGTGCCACTGAGTTAACGTATAACAAAGGTAGGTGGTATGCTAACTTCCCAATTGATATTCAGCAAGAAATTATTGAACGAGAGCCAAGAATAATAGCTCTTGACCCTGGCTTAAGATGTTTTATGACTGGGTTTGATGGAAATAATTTTAGTGAATTTGCTCATGGAGACTTTGCAAGAATAGCTAAATTATGTCAACATCTCGATAAATTAAAATCAAAACATGATTTGTCTTCATGTGGTAAATTCAAGCGTTATCGCTACAAATTAAAACAAGCAATGGAGCGAGTTAGAACTACAATTAAAAATTTACGTGGTGAAACACATAAACAAGTAGCTTCGTATCTAGCTCGTAACTATGACACAATTTATTTACCAACGTTTGAAACCTCACAAATGGTTGCCAAGAAAAAACGTAAATTAAAAAGCAAGTCCGCACGTGCCATGATGACTTGGGCATTCTATGAATTTAGTCAAACCCTACAACATCTCTGTAATCGTTACGGTTCGAGATTAGTTCGAGTTACCGAAGAGTATACTTCAAAAACCTGCACAAAATGCGGCCATGTCCATCACAATTTAGGTGGAAATAAAAAGTTTAAGTGCCCTAGTTGTGGGTATGAAATTAAACGTGATTTTAATGGAGCTTTAGGGATTTTCCTTAAAGCGTTGTGGGATACCACCTTTGTTCACAGCTTGTCTGAGAACAATGTTGTATTCAGGCTGACAAGCGATGTCGTAGATGTCGCAAGTTGTCTGGATTAAAAGTATCAGTTATAGCCACCTGTAGGTTAATGAAGAGAGGAGTTTATGGAACAACAAAAAATTGATTGTAAGGTACAGTGCGTCAATGGCTGTATTTTGGGTGAAAAATGTCCCAATGTTGAGTTTAAAGAAGCTACATCCAAGTTTATCGAAGATACCCCTTTAGATAAAATGTTGGAAATGGCTGAAATGGCACGCATGAAGAAACTTAGCGAACCTCCAAAGTGGATTTTACCAGACGATATTTAATCGTGTTGTAGGGGCGGGGTCTCCCCGCCCTTATTTATTTTAACTCCCCGCCCTTATTTATTTACTGATATAAACTTAAACAAGCTCCCGTCTACTATTACCACGGTGAGATGCTTCCACTTCTTCTTGAGAGTCCGCTTGTAACTGATAACTTTGCGGATCAACTTGGGTCTGTGCTTGAATTTGGTGCAATGCCATCCAAACACGAGCACGAATTGAGACTTCGGTGTCAATACCCGCTATGCGTTCGAGTTGAGCTTTGATTTGTGGAAGCAAAGCGGGTTGAGTTTCTTGAATTGCAACCGCAAGTCCCTCTAATGCCGTTATAGCCGCATACCTCACTACCCATTCATGGTCTTGACAAACCTGGGTAAGAGTCTCAAACACCCGTAATTGGG
>JANNFJ010000713.1:0-1734 GCA_031379725.1 Calothrix sp. OTE_75_metabat_31 | reverse complement strand
CACTAATTGTTGCACCAGCACCACCTTGACCTTGACGGTAAATTGGGCTGAAACGACCGTAGCGAGAAATTGAACCTCGGCTGGAACTAGCAAAGTCGGGGTTAAAGTTGTTAATGTTTTCCCAGAACTCACCATTATTTGCGTCAACCTTGACACGGATAGCGTCGCTCACATTGAAAGCGTAGTTAATTTTATCGATGACAACGTTGTTGCTAGTGTCATTGTCATAAGCTAAACGGGTCATTTGCGTACCCGTAACAGTCCGATTTGAACTAGTGTTTCCAGATTGCAAACGAATTTGTAAATTGTCTTTACCATTAAAGCTACTATTCAAGCTCAAACGAACGCGCTGAGAGAAAACAGTATTGCCTTGGAGATCGGCATTACGACTTCCAGCAATATCGCCATCACGGTCGGCTATTTTATCACCGAAAGCATCGGATACGCTAAAAATCGCTTCACCAACTAACTTAGTAGTTGTCGAGAATTGATTTGCTTCAAGTTCAGCAGTCCGTGCTTCCAAATTATCAACACGACCGCGCAAAGTTGCCAATTCCGCAGAAAATTCTTCTTGCAAGCGCTGCAAAGTTGCTAAATCTTCTTTCTTGACCAAATCAGCAGTTGCAGTTGCAATCAATTCGTTTACGCGGTCTAAACAAGCATTCAAACCAGCAGCAAATTCGTAACGAGTCAAAGCTCTGTTACCGCGATAAGTACCATTTGGGTATCCAGCGATACAACCATAGCGTTCAACCAGCGATTGTAGGGCTTGGAAAGCCCAATCTGTAGGCTGTACGTCTGAAAATTGGGAAACCGATGTTACCTGACCTAAGTTTTCGGGTTGTTGTCCTTGCGCTAGCTGGTTAACGGGGGTTACGCTGCCGTTGATTTCGCCTGCTAAAGCGCTGTTTGCGGTGGCAAATGCGGCGGCCACTGCAATTGGACTTAGCTTAAGTACATTCCAAAGTATTTTAGCCATTCTTTTGTATTCTCTCTCACACCTACTTGTGTAATTATTTTACATACCTATGGAGGATTTTTATCACTTACCGAAAGATTTTTTTGAAATTATTTACACTTAGTTTACGAAACCTGGTTTTTACAGCCTTTCAGCCAACGAGTGGCGATTTTTACCCGGCTAGGAGAATATTGAGGCATGTTGAGGCTGCGATCGCATCTTCGATAGAAGGGCATCGCATCCAGGTTAAATTACGGTTAATGTCAATAATGAATTTACCGAAAAAGTCTAAAAAATTAAAATTATAGAAAATTTTAAGTAAGTAATATTTATTACATAAAAATATTTAAGAAATTGGGAACAAAAAGTAATTAATAACGTCTTGCCAGATTTTTTAATTTTTCTACAGGCATAACATAATGGATGAACTATAGCACGGTACTAAATCCATGCCATTAATTTTGACTTTTTCGTGACGGCTAAAATCCGGGTTTCTTAAAGAAACCCGGATTCTGATCTTCACGATATGGCATTGCATTAGAAATATGTTGAAAATTTATCCTGCATCGCGTAGTTATAAATCTTTGTAGAGACCTTACATGTATACTACAAACGGGTAAAATTTAGACTTTTGTCATGCTGTAGCTTGCTTCGGTGCAGGGTGGAACGAAGCATCTTAAAGATTTTGGGGCTTGTCGAAAAGTACAGTTCTAAGCCGTTTTTAGTATAACGTCTCCACAAGAGTTTTAGAAAATGCATATTTAATTTTCACCCCT
>JANNFJ010000708.1:0-2888 GCA_031379725.1 Calothrix sp. OTE_75_metabat_31 | reverse complement strand
CTCTCCCCCTCTCCCCTACCTCCCTCTCACCTACTACCCTAATTCCAAATAAACTGCCCAAATAGCCATTGCCCGCAGATAAGTGCTAGCGCGAAAAGTGCCAACTGCAGTAATTGCTTCAGGTGTGCGGAATTGTAAACCGTTGTCGTAAACTTGTCGAACTACGACTTCGGTTAACTTTAAAGCTTCATCTTTCATCCCCATTTGCACTAAAAATGCTGCTAACCCAAAATTAATACCTGTCCAAACCTCTAGTGGATGGGTAGCTTGGGGGTTTTCTGGTGAACCATCAGGACGTAATCCGTTTGCAGCACCGAATTTGCCATCGTTAAACTTGAGGAAACAAGCCTCGTAAACCGTCCTTAATGCAGAATCGGCGCATCGGGCTGGTACAATATCGGGTAAATCGAGTAATCGAGTGTAAAACTGTCCGCATAATTGGTCAGCCATGACCACATCCGAACCGCTTTCGCTGTCGAGACGGTAGTATTGACCGTTCCAGAGTTTATCTTGGTAAATAGGCAGGGACTGCGCTAACCAAGTTTGAAACGTCTCCATTGACTCATCTAAACTATTTGTATTTTCAGACCAGGTAACTTTGAGAATTGTACCGATTGCGATCGCAGCTTGCAAAGCTGCTACCCACAACCCACCGCAGTAAGCACTCACACCCTGTAAACGCCAATCATCAAAGGTTTGGTCGGGTGCCCCAGAATTTTCGGGTATTCCATCCCCATCTAAATCGAACTGTTTTAAGTAATGTAAAGTTTGGACAATCGAATCCCAACAGTCGGTCAAAAACTGAAAATCAATACCACCAGTCAGGATAAAATCGCGGTAAACCAGCAATACAAAATCACTGCCCAAATCTTTCCACAAGTTGCAATCTTGGTAAGCAGTATAATTCGTCTTTTCCCAGACATGTTCATTTGGCGCACCTAAATCGTGAGGAGTTGCACCCGCGACTTTCCGAACTGCCATCTTATTCTCAGCGCCAATTACATGGTAATATCCAATCGCACGGGTATGGTCATCGCTAGCTGGAATCGCCCGTGCAAAAGCCCGCATCACCGCTTTTTCGAGTTCTGGGAACAGCATCAACAACCCAAAGGAACCATATAACCGCACATCTAAACTTTCGTACCAGCGATAATCCAAACATTCCAACACCGCAAACTGTCCAATTGGGTCTTTATCCGTTGCTGCACTCCACAACGTACCCCCGGCAGTCAAATCATAAAGTTCGTTAAACAGTGCCATTTTGAACCAATCGGGCAAATCCTGACGGTCGAGAATTGGTTGCTGCCAAGCTTGAATTTGTTGCTGCCATTGTTGATACTCGTCCAACGCAGTCGATGCTATTGCCCAAGCACTTTTGCCGCTACGTCCAAAAAAGTCCGTGTATCTGCGATAATACTTTATACCTTCTGCGAATTCAGTTATTGGAAAATTCCAGGCCAGCACAAACGGGATTTCTAGCGATTCCCCAGGTTGCAACGTCAAGCGCACTGCGATCGCAGCCCCCAGTTGTTCGCCCTCATTCGCTGCCCTGACATCGACAATATTAGGCAACGAACCATTATCAGCAAAGCTGTTCCAAACATCATTACCCGAATCAATTGGATTCGTGCGAGTGTGGTGGAATATTTCGACACCGGGCTGTTTGCGGGTGGCAATACACCATTCCCCCTCACCTTCTTCCAATGGTTTGACAAGCCCCGACCGCGCTAAAACGCAACCAATCTTATCAGTATTTTCAACAGTAAAATTATAATTATCTTTACTTTCATTCAGGCGCGGTTTATATTCATACACCGGGCTACCATCATCCCGCAGTTCTATTTCTGGTGACTTTGACGCATTAGTAAACCAACCCACCATATTTTGCCAAGTCAACATAATGCTAAGGGTAATAGGTGCATCCGTCGGGTTGTGGGCTTTCCAGACGAACACCGCTACAGGGTAACTACTTTCTTGGTAATTATTTGCCCAAATCGGCGAAAATTGCTCGCAAGTTAACTTTGCTTTAAATACCCCATCGTAGACAAACCAACTGCGGGGGTATAGTGCATGATAAGTTCCAGTCGTTTGGGGAGTAGGTAGGGGCGGGGTTGCCCCGCCCGTAGAGGGGGGAGAGGGGAGAACTTCCTTGCTGGGTGGATACCAGTTCCATGCCGAGAGACTGTTATCACTTGGTGGTTGCGTCGAGAGTGCATAAGCTTGCGAAGAATCAGCCCGTTCAAACACGCTAAATTGACAAGCAGGGATATTTTGAAAAACATGTTCCCCACCATCAATATGCCAGAAATTGAAACTCCCGTTATGCGATCGCCCGATGCAACCCGCACCAAAACCACCCAGTGGCATACCATGCCAGGGGCCATCATCAATATTACTTGCATAGCGGACAGTATAAGGCTTTTCCCAACCTAGACCAATCGGACGACTCCAGCCACAAGCGGGAATTACAGAAGAAGGCATTGTCATTACTTGAATTGCACAGCATCGATTTACGCTAATGAACCTAACCCGATGTGCGATTTTTCTCAAGTCGTTGGTAAAACAGTTAACCGTTTATTTCAAAAATCACATTGCCGTAGGGGCACGATACATCGTGCCCGACTATATTGGCCATCAACTAAAAATCAACACCAACATCAATAATCGCAATCATTTCATCAATTTTTGCGATTTGCGAATAATCCAATCAGGGCACAATGTATTGTGCCCCTACGGTTTACCCAAAATCAAGATAAATTATTCAGAACCCGGTATTTTGATATTGCCGTAGGGGCACGATACATCGTGCCCGACTATATTGGCCATCAACTAAAAATCAACACCAACATCAATAATCGCAACCATTTCATCAATTTTTGCGATTTGCG
>JANNFJ010000663.1:0-2573 GCA_031379725.1 Calothrix sp. OTE_75_metabat_31 | reverse complement strand
AAAAGCGACTAGCTTACCTTTAGCTTGTTTAACGGCAGTTAGTCGTGCAAATGCAGCTCCTTGTTTAATTTCTTTGATGTATCTCAACGAAAAATTAGCAGACCAATTTTTTTGCAAATTTTGAATTAGCCCAAATGTATTATCATTACTATTATTATCAACAATAAGTATTTCCCAATTAATATGGTCAACTTCAGTCTGAGTTAAAAGCTTATCTAAAAGAATCGGTAGGCGGTCTGCTCCGTTATAAGTTGGAATTGCTACGGTAATATCAAAATTTTCTACTAATATTTTATTCATATATTTCTCATGTTTATATTTTTAACTAAATGCTCAATTTAATATTATTAATGAAAATAACCATATAATATCAAACCACGCTGATTGGTTAGCTTACTATCAGCAATTAGGTAGATATATAAAAACAAATAAAAATAAAATTGCACCCGATGTTTTAATTTTGTCATCAAGGTGCTGCTTATGGTTCAGTGAAACTATTGAGTTTTTATATAAAAATGTTACTTAGGTTCTTCATCGCATTCTTTATCTTTAGCTGTTCGTAACCCACCAATTAAAGTTTGTACAATTACGCATCGCTTTACATCACTTGCTTCTGTAGTACTTCCAGTTTTAGGAACAGCTACTACAACTTTTAAAGCTTCATCTTCGCTGTCAGCATTACTACCATCTGTCTGTTGTGCTAAAACTCCCATTTGGTCAAATGTAATTGCCTGTTTATCTGTGCTGCTATATTTGGCAGGAAAACTTACTGGATTCTTTATTTTATTATTGGCTGAGATATTTGTACCAATAATTACTTGTTCTCCCTTTATTCCTATATCCGCACCAAGATTACGCCAATTTGGGCTAGCTGTAGTCGGGTATACAGCAATTTGAGCTTGATTCGCATCAGTTCTAAAGCTAACGCTATAATTTATTTTTGTTTTTTTTGCTTCTCTTTGGGCTTCTTGTATTGCTGCAAAAACTACATCATTAGCTTTATTTACACGCTGTCTATTTGTAAAAGCAAGCCAACTTGGAGCAACAATTGCAGACAATATGCCAATAATAACGACAACTGTAATCATTTCCAACAATGTAAAACCATCATTGTATTGAGCATATTTAGATACAATCAGATTTTTGGCTGAAGATAATTTAGTAAATTTTTTTGTGCTGCTTATAACTAGTAATGATTTCAAACTTTGCTGACTCATATTAACCTGTAATTTATTAAAACAGTGATTTTTAAAATTTACTGAGTATATAGATAGCCTCGTCCTTCCACTTGTATGCTTGCACTTGGAAAATAAGTTTGATTCTCTTTTTTATAATCAATACTGTCTTTTTGAACACGGGCTAAAGCATTACCCCGTAAATTAACCTGGACAGTATTATTAAGTGTTTTTTTAGTTTCGACACAAGCATAAAAGCCAGTTAAATTATTCGGTGTAATTTTTGACCATTTAATTTTAAATGTACCATCGGCATTCTTTTCGTCAGGTGGACATGTTGCTGTAGGTAAATCTGGATTAGCCGCACTAACTGGAGTTTGATCAACAAAGTCTATTAATACGTTGGCATCTTGCGTATAGGCAGTTGTAGTAGCCTTCCAGCGATTCATCTTTTCTTGGATACTGCTACCCTTCTCACTAATGTCAAAACGCTTAAAGCCTTTATCCGGACAATACTTATCACTGATAAACTTTTCACCAGGGTAGTCAGGGCACGAGAAACCACCTGTCGTACCAACATTTTGCACACCATCGCTAATTTCAAATCTAGCAATACGGGCAGCTTTAGACCAAATTTTACTACTATCGTCTTTGATAAGATAGTAAGTAACTAATGAGTAAACAAAAGTATCATCTTTACCAGTGCCAACTGCAATAGCTTCTTTAACAATTTTTCGTTTCCAAAAAGCTAGAACTGGTTGACATTGAGGAGTATCTTTACAATTACCTGCATCTTTCTCAGGTGGTATTTGGTCTTTGATACCTGAAAGTTTTGGGTCGGTATTTGAGTTCTTACTTAATGCATCGGCATCATAAACATAAATTGCCTGCTGTAAATCGCGGGAGATATAGTCGAGTGCTGTTTGAACTTCCTGCTCAGATGTTGATTTAGCTTGCTCTTTTCTGTCTGTTTCCAAAATGTTGATCATAAATCCCAACAGCGGAGAAAGTACAAGCACTGCTAGTATCATGGCTACTAGCAGTTCGATTAGGGTAAAACCACTAACTCGTCGAACTTCCTTGGAGTATTTTAACTGGCTGCTGAGAAGATATTTAAGTACAACCATAATTATGTGGTTTTCCCTTTAGTCATGGAATGAGTAACTATTAATTAACTACTAAAAAATGCAGCTTTTCCAACTCATTAATCACATCTTTGTGCTTCGCTAGTCCCTCTATCTTTGGTAATACCTAATCGGCTGCATAGAGAACTAAACGAAGTGCTTGTGTTACCAATGTCAGTTGTCATCTCAACAAGCGGTGTTTTAGTTTGACCTAAACCACTAGTAAAAGTACTTTGTTTATTGTTTTTCGTCTCGTTACTGGCAAGCAAGTCAC